>JAGQRL010000241.1:511-16766 GCA_020425485.1 Rhodospirillaceae bacterium | reverse complement strand
GCGGCTTCGATCTGCGCGTTGGATTCGGCCGCCGCGTCGACGATGTCGCCAGCGACGTCGACGACAAAGGCCGCAGTGGCCGAGAAGATGAGTTGGATCAGCCCGACAACCAGGGCAATGATACCACCAGCGATACGCATTCTAGTTCCCCTCTCTCTAAGTCATGAGTGGGCAGCCGCCGTTGTTACTGGCGCAGCCGACTCGCGCCGGGAGGCTAGCACAGCCCCTCGGCCTACGGGAGCGGATAACGACAGAAAGGCGCACGTTCTGCAATCGGCAGACTTCAGAATTTGTGCATCGGCCTGGCGGATTCCGGCGGCCGCGAGCCGGCCGATGCGGCAACCGCGGCGCGCCAGGCGGCCGCATGGGCGTCGAGGTTGCGCAATCCCAGAGCCCCGACGCGCCGCAACTCCGGTACCGGGGTGGCCCGTTCGCCCCAGCGCCACAGCAGGGCGGCACCGGCGGCGGTACCCTCCGGCTCGGTGGACACCAGCACTTCGTCGTCCGGTCTGAGGGCGGCGATCAGCTCGGCAAAGAGGGGGGCTTCGGCGAAGCCGCCATCGATCACGATGGGCCCGGTGGCACGGATGGCCCGCAAAGACTCCGCGGACATCAGTGCGGCGTAGAGCAGGGCGGCGGCGGTGCGGGCGGTTGCCCCCTGCGGTGCCGGACCCTCGGTGCGGCCCTTCAGCCCGCTCAGCGGCACCGGGCCGCCGCTGTCGGTGAAGGCGGGCAGCACCTGCGTGCCGGCATCGATCACGCCTTGCAAGTCGGCGGCCGTCAGCGGCCCGTGGCTGCCGCCGGCCAGCGCGAATTCGCGGCCCAGCATGAAGCGCGCGCAGGCCACCGGGCGGCCGAACGCATCGGTGTTGGTGTTGGTGTCGCGCTCTGGGTCCAGGTCGGCGGGCGGGCAGGTGCGGCTGAAGGCGATCAGCCAGGTGCCGGTGGACATCAGCGTGCCGAACGCATCCATCCCCTGCAGGTAGCGCAGATAGTTGGCGTTGCTGTCGTGGATGCCGCAGAGCACTTGGGTGGCAGCCGACAGCCCGGTGGCCGCCGCCACCTCCGGCGCGATCGGCCCCAGCACCTCCCACGCCCGGCGCAGCGGCGGCAGCAGGGCCGCCCAGCCCTGGCGTTCGGCAAAGCCAGTGGGGGCGCTGGTGCGCGGGTTCCACAGATGCGTCTGGGCGCCCAGCGAGGTGACTTCCGCCGCCGCCACGCCGGACAACCGCCAGGCCCAGTATTGCGGGTGCGCCAGCAGGTGCTTGGCCCGCGCCACCTCGGCGGGATAGGCGCGCTTCAGCCAGTGGAGCTGGCGGCCCAGGGTCAGCCCGGCGGGATTGGTGGGGGCGAAGGCTTCGGCGAAGGGCGGCGCCAGGGCGGCATAGTCCGCCACCAGGTCGGCCGGCGGTTCGTGCTCGTAGTCGGCGATGGGCAGCACCAGCCCGGCCTCGTCCACCAGGGCGGCGGTGGAGCCGTAGCCGGTCACCACCACCGCGGCGATGTCGAACCCCGCGCCGATCCGTTCCAGCGCCGACAGCACGAACCCCCACACGGCGGCGTCGTCCATGCGCCGGTAGGGCGGGCCGTCCAGCGGCGCGATCTGGGTGCGCTCCACCCCCAGGCAGCGCCCCGCGGCGTCGAAGGCCAGCACCTTCTGATTGGTCTTGCCGATATCGATGACGGCGACGGCGGTCATGGTGGGGCGGGCGGTCCCGGCGTGGCATAGTGGGGCGGAGACGGTACAAGAAGACCAGCCGACAGGGGAGCGCCATGAAGGTCAACGGCACGCCGATGCGCACGATCTGGCTGGCGCGCGACGGCTGGTCGGTGGAGATCATCGACCAGACGCGGCTGCCCCACCGGCTGGAAACCGTCAGCCTGCTCTCGGCCGGCGATGCCGCCCATGCGATCCGCGACATGCTGGTCCGCGGCGCGCCGCTGATCGGTGCCACCGCCGCCTATGGTATGGCATTGGCGGCCCGCGTCGATGCCAGCGATGCGGGGTTGGCGCACGCCCATGACCTGTTGCTGGCAACCCGGCCCACCGCGGTGAACCTGCGCTGGGCGCTGGATGGAATGATGGCCTGTCTCCGCCCCCTCGCCCCCGCCGATCGGCCGGCCCGCGCCTATGCCCGGGCGGCGGAGATCGCCGAGGAGGATGTGGCGATCAACGCCGCCATCGGCCGCCACGGCCTGGCGGTGCTGGAACAAACGCTGGCGCGCAAGCCGGCGGGCGAGCCGCTCAACGTGCTCACCCACTGCAATGCCGGCTGGCTGGCCACGGTGGACTGGGGCACGGCGACCGCCCCCATCTACATGGCCCACGACAAGGGGCTGCCCGTCCATGTCTGGGTGGACGAAACCCGGCCGCGCAACCAGGGGGCCTCGCTCACCGCATGGGAGCTGGGCAACCACGGCGTGCCCCACACGGTGATCGTGGACAATGCCGGCGGCCACCTGATGCAGCACGGGCTGGTGGATCTGGTGATCGTGGGGTCGGACCGCACCACCGCCGCCGGCGACGTGTGCAACAAGATCGGCACCTACCTGAAGGCGCTGGCGGCCCACGACACCGGGGTGCCGTTCTTTGTCGCCTTGCCCTCGCCGACCATCGACTTCACGCTGTCGGACGGCGTCGCCCACATCCCCATCGAGCAGCGCTCGGCCGACGAAGTGGCGAAGATCAGCGGCCTCACCGATGCCGGCGTGGAGGAGACGGTGTCGCTGCTGCCCGCCGGCAGTGCGGCCGCCAACTATGCCTTCGACGTCACGCCTGCCCGGCTGGTCACCGGGCTGATCACCGAACGCGGTGTCGCCCCTGCCTCGCGCGACGGCATCGCCAGCCTCTTCCCCGACCGCGCTGCCTAGCGGTCCTCCACGGGTCCGGGTGCCCGGATCCGGTGCGTTCAAGACTTCAAAAGACCAAAGCGAAAGCACCATGCCATGAAAAAAATCCTAAACGATCCCTTCAGCTACGTGGACGACATGCTGGCCGGCCTGTGTGCGGCCCATCCCGACATGTACCGGGTGGCCGGTGACGGCCGGGTGGTGGCGCGGGCCGATGCCCCGGTGGCCGGCAAGGTCGGCATCGTGTCGGGCGGCGGTTCCGGCCACCTGCCCATCTTCACCGGCTATGTCGGCAAGGGCCTGCTGGATGCCTGCGCCATCGGCGACGTGTTTGCTTCGCCGTCGGTGGACCAGATGGCCGACGCCATCCGGGTGGCCAATGGCGGCGCCGGTGTGCTGCGGCTCTACGGCAACTACGGCGGCGACGTGATGAACTTCGACATGGCCGGCGACATGGTGGAGATGGAGGACATCGCCACCACCACCGTGCTGCTGGCCGACGATGTGGCGTCCGCCCCGCGGGCCGAGCGCGAAAAGCGCCGCGGCGTCGCCGGCATGGTCTACGCCTTCAAGATCGCCGGGGCGGCGGCCGAGGCCGGCAAGGACCTGGAGGAGGTCACCCGCATCGCCCAGAAGGCGGCCGATAGCTGCGTGTCCATGGGCGCGGCGCTGACCCCCTGCACGGTGCCCCAGGCCGGCAAGCCCACCTTCACCATCGGCGAAGACGAGATGGAAATGGGCATGGGCATCCATGGCGAGCCCGGCGTGTGGCGCGGCAAGATGCGCACCGCCGACGAGATCGCCGGCGAGCTGATGGACAACCTGCTGGCCGACCAGCCGCTGGTGGCGGGCGACCGCGTGTCGGTGCTGGTCAACAGCCTCGGCGCCACCCCGCCGGAGGAGCTGTACATCCTCTACCGCATCGTCCAGCAGCGCCTGGATGCGGCGGGGGCCGCCATCGTCATGCCGCTGGTGGGCCGCTACGCCACCTCCATGGAGATGGCCGGCGTGTCCTTCACCATCTGCAAGCTGGACGACGAGCTGGAAGGCTGCCTGAAGGCCCCGGCCTCCTGCGCGTTCTGGCAGGTGGGCTGACGCCATGGCGTTGACGACGGCAACCCTGAAGGCGGCCTATCGCAAGCTGGAAGGCGGCATCGGCACCTATTTCGACGAACTCAACAGCGCCGACGGCAAGCTGGGCGACGGCGACCTGGGCATCACGCTTACCCGGGCCTCGCGCGGTATCCACGAGGTGGTGGACGACCTGCCCGAGGATGTCGGCCAGGCCTTCCTGAAGTCCGCCCAGGCGGTCACCAAGGCGGCGTCCTCCAGCTTCGGCACGCTGATGGCCACCGGCCTGATGGCCTGTGCCAAGGCGACGCGCGGGCGCACCGAGGTGCCGTGGTCGGAGGTGTCGGGCCTGCTCGACCAGGTGCTGGCCGCCATGAAGGCGCGCGGCAAGACCGATGTGGGCATGAAGACGGTGCTGGACCCGCTGGCGGCGTGCGCTGAGGCCACCCGCGGGCTGGACGATCCCGCCGCCCTGATGGCGGCGGCCGACCGGGCGATCACCGAGACCATGGATGCCTTCCGCGACAAGCCGGCCCAGGTGGGCCGCGCCCGCATCTTCGGGGAGAAGAGCCAGGGGCTCGACGATCCCGGCATGCTGGCCTTCCGCCGCATCGTCGATGTGCTGAAGACCTGAGTGCTGCGGCTCCGCTGGCGGATCTCCCCCAGCGGAGCGCGCCGCGGCGCCAACGAGAAGACGACCTGAAAGGGAAGAGACCATGCGCACGGTGATCGGCATCGACGGCGGCACGGAAAGCCTGCGTGCCGGCGTGTTCTCGCTGACGGGCGAGCCGCTCGCCTTCGCCTCCAGCCCCTACGACACTGCCTTTCCCCATCCTGCCTGGGCCGAACAGAACCCGGAGGACTGGTGGCAGGCGCTGGGCAAGGCGGTGCGTGCGGCGGTGAACCAGGCGGGCATCCGGCCCGACCAGGTGGACGCCGTAGCGCTGGACACCACCAGTTGCAGCGTGGTGCTGCTGGGCGAAGACCACCGGCCGCTGCGCCCCGCACTGATCTGGATGGATGTGCGCGCGGCGGAGGAAACCAAGGCGGTGCTGGCCACCGGCGATCCTGCCCTGGTGCTGAACAGCGGCGGTGCCGGCCCGGTGTCCGCGGAATGGATGCTGCCCAAGGCGCTGTGGCTGAAGCGCCATGAGCCGGACGTGTTCGCCCGCGCCGGGGCGGTGTGCGAGTACCAGGACTATCTCAACCTGCGGCTCACCGGGCGGCTGGCCGCCTCCATCACCAATGCGTCGATCCGCTGGCACTACCGCGCCCGCGATGGCGGCTACGCCCCCTCGCTGGCGGCTGCCCTCGGCATGCCGGAGCTGATCGACCTGTGGCCGAAGGACGTGCTGCCGCTGGCCGATGTGGTCGGCAAGCTGACGCCGGAAGCGGCCGACCATCTGGGGCTGCCCCAGGGCACGCTGGTGGCCCAGGGCGGACCCGATGCCTTCATCGCCACCATCGGCCTCGGCGTGGTGCGGCCGGGCAGCCTGGCGCTGATCACCGGGTCCTCCCACCTGCAGCTCGGCATGTCCGCCACCGAGGTGCACGGCCGCGGCATCTGGGGCAGCTACGCCGATGCCGTGGTGCCGGGCCTGCACGTGATCGAGGGCGGCCAGACCTCCACCGGCTCGGTGATCGCCTGGCTGCGCCGGCTGCTCGGCGAAGGCGTGGATTTCGACACGCTGAATGCCGAAGCCGCGGCGGTGCCGCCGGGATCGGACGGGGTGCTGGTGCAGGAGCATTTCCAGGGCAACCGCACGCCCTATACCGACGCCAGAAGCCGCGGCGTGGTGGCCGGGCTTTCGCTCAGCCACGGCCGCGGCCACCTGTTCCGCGCTGTGATGGAAGGTATTGCCTTCGGCACCGAGCTGATCTTCGAAACCATGCGCCAGGCCGGCTGCGGCCCCACCCGCGTGGTCGCCGCGGGGGGTGCGGCGCGCTCGCCCCTGTGGTTGCAGATCCACGCCGATGTGTCGGGCCTGCCGCTGGTGCTGACGCGGGTGCCGGAAGGCCCAGCACTCGGCTCCGCCGTCATCGCCGCCACCGCCGCCGGGCACTACCCGGACCTGCCCACGGCGTCCGACGCCATGGTGCAGATCGACCGCCAGGTGGACCCAGACCCCGCAGCCCATGCGGTGTATCGTGAAGTCTATCAACGCTATAAGGCGCTCTACCCGGCAACCCAGCCGATCCACCATGCCGGTGCTGTGTGAGGGCGAACCCGCGCGGGCGCCATGACCCGCGCGGCACGATGAAAGGTCAGACCATGCTTGCCCCAACCGACCTCGCGCTCCGCCAGGGAATCATCGACGCCTGCCGCGAGATGAACGCGCTCGGCATCAACCAGGGCACGTCGGGCAACATCTCCGCGCGCTGTGCCGGCGGCAGCCTGATCACGCCGTCGGGCATTCCCTATGAGGAGATGACGCCGGACCAGATCGTCTTCGTGGACGATGCTGGCGGCTACTACGGCGACTGGCTGCCGTCCACCGAATGGCGCATGCACCACGACATCTTCGGCGCCCATCCCGAAGCCGGGGCGGTGGTGCACACGCACGCCACCTATTGCACCGCACTGTCGTGCCTGCGCGAAGGCATTCCGCCCTTCCACTACATGATCGGCGTGGGCGGCGGCACGGATATCCGCTGTGCCGACTACGCCACCTTCGGCACCCAGGAGCTGTCTGCCCACATGCTGGCGGCCCTGCGCGGGCGCACCGCCTGCCTCTTGGCCAACCACGGCATGATCTGCTTTGCCGCCAACCTGAAGAAGGCCATGTGGCTGGCGGTGGAGGTGGAAACGCTGGCCCGGCAATACTGGCTGGCCCGCCAGGCCGGCACCCCGGTGCTGCTGGACGAGGCGGAGATGACCCGCGTCCTGGCGCGCTTCAAGACCTACGGCAAGCAGGTGGGCGAGCTGGGCGAGGGCGATGCGGAAGCGGTGATCCCGCCGGTACGCCGGGCCGGCGCCATTCCGAGCGCCGCGGGATAGGAACGCCTATTCCAGCTCCGCCTCCAGCGATGCCCACAGCGCGGCATTGGTGATCACGCGGGGCACCTTGTTCTGGCCGCCCAGCTTGCCGCGCGCCTTCATCCAGGCCGTGAATGTGCCAGGCGGGGCTGCGCGAACCTGCGGCGGGGCCATGCCGAAATCGCCCGCCCGGTGCACCCGATAGTCGTCGTTGCCCGCCGCCAGCGTGCGGTCCAGCACCTCGGTGAAGCGGGCAAGCGCCGCGGCGTCCGGCATCCGGTCGAACTCCACGATGTAGCAATGGCCGCCTTGCGCCGGCCGGTCGTCCGGCAGCACCGCGGTGACGGAGAAGTCCTGCACTGCAGCGCCGATGGCATCGGCGGCGGCGGTAACGGCGCGGTCCAGCTCCGCCCCCGTCAGGTGCTCGCCGAAGGCCGAAAGCTGGGTGGAGATGCGGCCGGTCACCAGCAGCCGCGGAGGGTTTAGCGAGACGAAGCGCACCGTATCCCCCAGCACATGGCCCCAGCAGCCGGCGTTGGTGGACAGCACCACGGCATAGTCCACGCCCACCTCCGCGGTGGCCAGCCAATGGCGGGTGGGGCTGGCGGACTCCAGCTCGTCCGGCGGCACGAATTCGAAGAACAGCCCGTTGTCCACCATCAGGCGCAGGCCCTCGCCGACGCCGCGGTCGGCCGCTGCGATGAAGCCTTCGCTGGCGGCATAGACCTCGCGCAGGTCGGCATGGCCGCGGGCGAGATGGGCCTGGAACCGGCCGCGGTAGGGGGCGAAGTCCACCCCGCCATAGACCACAAGCTCCAGCTTTGGGTAGAGCACGCCCACCGGTGTGCCGGGCCGGCCGGCCAGCTCGCCCAGCCTGTCGAAGGCCAGCAGCAGCCAGCTTGCCGTACCGCCCACCATGCGGATGTCGCGCCCCAGGCTGTCGGCGCAGGCGGCGTCGATCTTGGCCTCCCAGTCGGCGATGCGGGCCAGCGCCCCCTGCGGGTAGTAGTAGGGCGAGGCCCACCAGGACACCTTGGCTGCGGCGATGCCGCTGAGGTCGCCGGAGCGCACGCCGGGGGCGAGCTGGCGCATCTCCGGGTTGCCGCCGAGCAGGAAGGAGAGGCCGCCCAGCACCCGGCTCTGCGGCCGTGCCGCCATGTGGAAGCACAGCACATCCAGGGCCGCCCGGCGGTTGGCGTGCACCATCTGGCGGGACACCGGCACGTATTTGGTGGTGCCGGACGAGGTGCCGGAGGTTTCGGCGAAGAAGGGGATGGGGCCGGGCCAGGTCTGCCCGCCGATCTGGGGGAAGGCGGGCTGCCAGTAGTCCTGCCACATCTGCTCGAACCGCCGGAGCGGCACGCGGGCCTGGAAGCTTTCCACCCCGTCGATCTCGGCAAAGCCGTGGTCGTGGCCGAACCGGGTGGTCCGGGCCTGGGCCAGCAGCTTGGCGAGCACGCGGCGCTGGGCCGACACCGGATCCATCCGCGACAGCCGGGAGAGCCGGTGGCGGGCATAGCTGCGCAGGAGCGGCGTGGCATCGAACATGGCGAGAGTGTTGCGCCGACCCGGCGCGCAAACCAAGGCCATGGTGAAGGTGGCGGCGGGACCGGCCGAAACCGGCCCCGTCACCGTCCCGGCCCTGGAGGAGGGGGGCAGGTTGGCCGGGACCTTTCCTTACACGTGCGGGCCGGCATTTCCGGTCGGTCTCGCCCCGACTTTTTTTGCCGGCGGACAGCGTCGGCCGGCCGGCAGCCTGCCAAGGGTTGGACCCCGGAATGCGGTCTCGCCGCTTGTGTCCATGGGTGGACCGGAGTTTCATATGCTGTCATCGGCAGGGTTGCCCCCTTTGCCGCGCGGTGGCGTTCGGCCGGGCCGGTCTCCACCGCCGGCAGGCCGGGTCCACAGCTTCGCCCTCACCCGGCTTGCCCCTCAGGGGAGGTTGGCCTGGGGGCCGGATGGGGGTGGCGGCCGATGCGGAACGACCGGAAAATGCGCTAGGTGATGGGGCTGTCGCCCGCCATCGGGGAGGAGTTCAGAACGATGCCTACCGACCTTCTCGGCCTGCTGTTGCGCCACCGCCTGGTGCCGGTGATCGCGCTGAACGATGCCGGCCATGCCGAACCGCTGGGCCGTGCGCTGGTGGGCGGCGGCCTGCCGGTCGCCGAGGTGACCTTCCGCACCGCCGCGGCGGCGGAGTCGATCCACCGCATGGCCAGCGCCCTGCCGGAACTGGTGGTGGGCGCCGGCACGGTGCTGACGCCGGACCAGGTGGACGCCGCGGTGGATGCCGGGGCGCGCTTCATCGTCAGCCCCGGCACCAGTGCGCGCGTGCTGGCGCGCTGTGCGGAACGCGGCGTGCCCGCCCTGCCGGGGGTGGCCACCTCCAGCGACATCATGGCAGCACTCGACCACGGGGCGGAGATCGTCAAGTTCTTCCCCGCCGAAGCCGCCGGCGGCCTGCCGGTGCTGAAGGCGCTGGCCGCCCCCTTCGGCCAGGTGCGCTTCGTGCCCACCGGCGGCATCACGCCGGGCAATCTGGCGAGCTATCTGGCCCACCCCAAAGTGGTGGCCTGCGGCGGCACCTGGATGGTGAAGACCGACGTGATCGATCGCGGCGCGTTCGACGAGGTGGAAGCGGCCGTGCGCGAGGCGGTGAAGCTGGCCGCCGGCTGAGCGGCCCGCGCCCACCGTTCTTCCCGCCGCCAGCGGCACCCCAGCCAGCAAGAGGATCCCATGACCAAGACGATTGCCACCTTCGGCGAGATCATGCTGCGGCTGAAATCCCCCGGCCGCGAGCGCCTGTTCCAGTCGCCCATGCTGGAAGCCACCTTCGGCGGCGGTGAGGCCAATGTGGCGGTGTCTCTGGCCAATTACGGCCACCCCGCCAAGTTCGTCACCGCCCTGCCCACGGGGGAGATCGGCGATGCCTGCGTCGGCGAGTTGCGCCGCCATGGTGTCGACACCTCGGCGATCCGCCGCGTGCCCGGCCGGCTCGGCATCTACTTCCTGGAAACCGGCGCTAACCAGCGCGGCTCCAACGTGGTGTACGACCGCGCCGGATCGGCCATCTGCGAGGCCAAGCCGGGCGATTTCGACTGGCCGGCGATCTTTGCCGGCGTCGGCTGGTTCCACCTCACCGGCATCACCCCGGCCTTGAGCGAGGGGGCGGCCGCCCTGTCGCTGGAGGCGGTGAAGGCGGCCAAGGCGGCCGGGATTACCGTGTCGTGCGACTTCAACTACCGCGGCAAGCTGTGGAAGTGGGGCAAGACGGCGCCGGAGGTGATGGGTGAGCTGGTGCGCCACGTCGATGTCGGCATCGCCAACGAGGAGGATTGCCAGAAGTCCCTGGGCGTGACGGTCGATGTCGATGTCACCTCGGGCGAGCTGGACCTGGCCAAATACGAAGCGCTGACGGCGAAGATGATGGAGGTGTTCCCCAACCTCACCACCATGGCCATCACCCTGCGCGAAAGCCGCAGTGCCGATGCCAATGGCTGGTCCGGCTGCCTGCGCGATGGCGGCGGCTTCCGCCATTCCCGGCGTTACGAGATCACCGACATCGTCGACCGGGTGGGCGGCGGCGACAGCTTTGCCGGCGGGCTGATCCACGGGCTGCTGACCTATCAGGACAGCCAGCAGGCCCTGGAATTCGCCGTGGCGGCGAGCTGCCTGAAGCATTCCATCGATGGCGACTTCAACCGCGTGACCACGGCGGAAGTCACCAAGCTGATGGGCGGCGACGCCTCTGGCCGGGTGCAGCGGTAGCGCGGCGCGTTTCCGGCGTCAGGCCGCGGCCCGATCCTCGGCGATCACGCGGTAGAGGCCGGGCGTGTAGACGAGCCCCGGGATGTCCGGGAACACCTTGG
Organism: Rhodospirillaceae bacterium; assembly: GCA_020425485.1. Taxonomy (GTDB): domain Bacteria; phylum Pseudomonadota; class Alphaproteobacteria; order DSM-16000; family Inquilinaceae; genus JACKIH01. Next base: position 5,999 of record JAGQRL010000241.1, on the reverse strand, counting down.
CTGCCTGCATCTTGGCGATGGCCGCCTGAAAATCCGCCGGCGAACGCCAGCGCGCCACATTGATCAGGGCAAAGCGCGCGCCCGGTGCCAGGGCACGGTGCAGGGCCGTGGCGATATAGCCGGGCTGCGTGCTGAGGAAGTCGCGCGCCGCCGTCCAGCCGGCGATGGCGGCATCGACCTGGTCTTCCGGCAGCTCGAAGGTGTTGATCAGCACCACTTCGGCCGAAGCATCGGTGGGGGCAGGATCGGTGCGCGGCATGGTGGCCTCCCGATTGAACATAGCATGCTATATAGTAGAAGATAGCGCGCTATGCAATGCCCAGGCTAGGGTGGAAGCGCACACTTGCGGAGATCCCCATGGCGTTCGACAAGCAGGCGTCCGCCGGCTACCTGACCAACCACATGGCGCGGCTGTTCGCCCGCGGCCTGCACGATCGCATCCGCCCGCTGGGGCTGGCGCCGGCCCAGTTTGCCGTGTTGCTGGAGCTGTGGGCGGGGGATGGGCTGACCCAGAAGGAGCTGGTGGAGCGCCTCGACGTGGAGCAGGCGACCATGGCCAACACGCTGGCCCGCATGGTGCGTGACGGGCTGGTGGAGCGCAGGCCGCTGCCCGGCGACCGGCGCGCCCAGACGGTGCACCTCACCGCGCGCGGGCGGGCGCTGGAAGCACCGGCCACCCAAGCGGCCACCGCCACCAACGATGCCGCCCTGGCCGACCTGAACCTGGCCGAACGCCTGCAGTTCCTGAACCTCATGCGCCGCGTGATCGCGACCCTGCGGCGGCCGGCGCTAAGGCGGGTGCGGCCGCCTATCTCGTCTCCATGAACAGTTCCCGGCCGATCAGCATGCGGCGGATTTCCGAGGTGCCGGCGCCGATTTCGTACAGTTTGGCGTCGCGCAGCAGGCGGCCGGCGGGAAACTCGTTGATGTAGCCGTTGCCGCCCAGGCACTGGATCGCTTCCAGCGCCATCCAGGTGGCCTTTTCCGCGGCGAACAGGATGGCGCCGGCGGCATCCTTGCGGGTCACCTCGCCGCGGTCGCAGGCCTTGGCCACCGTATACACGTACGCCTTGGCGGCATTCATGATCACGTACATGTCCGCCAGCTTGGCCTGCATGATCTGGAATTCGCCGATGGACTGGCCAAACTGTTTGCGATCATGGAGATAGGGGACGACGAGGTCGAGGCAGGCCTGCATGATCCCCAGTGGCCCGGCGGCCAGCACCAGCCGCTCGAAGTCCAGCCCGCTCATTAGTACGCGTACGCCGCCGTTGAGCGCTCCGACGATGTTCTCCTCCGGCACCTCGCAGTCCTGGAACACCAGCTCGCAGGTGTCCGATCCGCGCATGCCCAGCTTGTCCAGCTTCTGGGCGGTGGAGAATCCCGGGAAGTCCTTCTCGATCAGGAAGGCGGTGATGCCCTTGGGGCCGGCGGACGGGTCGGTCTTGGCATAAACCACCAGCACATCGGCTTCCGGGCCGTTGGTGATCCACATTTTGGTGCCGTTCAGCACATAGCGGTCGCCGCGCTTTTCCGCCCAGGTGCGCATGGACACCACGTCGGAGCCGGCACCCGGCTCGCTCATCGCCAGGGCGCCCACATGCTCCCCGGAAATCAGCTTGGGCAGGTAGCGGCGCTTCTGCTCTTCCGTGCCGTTGAGCCGGAGCTGGTTGACGCAGAGGTTGGAATGGGCGCCGTAGCTGAGGCCGATGGAGGCCGATGCGCGGCTGATCTCCTCCATCGCCACGCAGTGCTCAGTATAGCCCATGCCGGCACCGCCGTAGTCCTGCTCCACCGTGATGCCGTGCAGGCCAAGGTCGCCCATGGCCGGCCACAGCTCGCGCGGGAAGGTGTTGGTGCGGTCGATCTCCTCGGCCCGCGGGGCGATGCGGTCCGATGCAAAGCCGCGCGCGGTGTCGCGCAGCAGTTCGGCGGTATCGCCCAGGTCGAAATTCAGCGACGGCAACTGGTTGGCCGGCATGGCGGCATCCTCTCGGCGGTTCCTCGGGCCCATGTGCCGGGCGACGTCTGGCGGCCGCCCTTGGGCGACAGTGTGGCGTGCGCCCTGGGGACTGTCGAGAAGCTCAGTGGGGTTGCGACATGGAGGGCGAAGGGAACCGGCTAGCGGGTGTCCACCCGGATCGCCGTCTGCTGCACCCGGGCGGCATGGCGCACCGTGTCGCCGTCGACGCCGTAGACGTCCACCTGGTTGATCGACAGCGTGCGGCCGGACTTCACCACCACCGCTTCGGCCCGGATGATCTGGCCGAGGGCCGGGGCGAGGAAGTTGATCTTGAACTCCACCGCCAGCACGTCGCTGCCCGCCGGCATCAAGGACAGGCAGGCGAAGCCGCCCGCACTATCCGCCAGCACCGCCGGAATGCCCGCCTGCAGCGATCCGCCCTGCTGGGTCCAGCGCTGGTGGAACGGCATTTCCAGGATGCAGTGGCCAGGCTCCATCAGCACCATGGACACCTCGAAGGTGGCCATCACCGCCTGGCGGGCGAAGCTGTCCTGAACCACGGCCTGCCAGTCCGGATTGCGCGGGGCGAGGGCATCGGGCACGGGGAACTCCTTAGATATAGTATCAAATGGCGGGACCGACATGGCTGGCCCGCCAAGTCCTCGGCAACCTGCCGCAAATCAATGCCGGCCGATAGCCACAATCTGGCCGCGTTTCGCGGCCTGCCGGGGCCGGCCACAACTGTGCGCTTGATCACAGTGCTGGCAGCACCGGGGGAACGATTTCCTCCGCGATGGGTTTGACGCCCATGAACATCCGCAAGGGAGAAAGTTCATGACGTTCAATCGCACCAAGCAGACCCTGCTGGCCGCCACCGCTGGCGCCACCCTTCTGACCACCGGCGCGTTCGCCCAGAGCGCGCTCGATGGTTCCATCGGCACGGGCGCTGCGGCGGGTGCCGGCATCCAGGCCGTCAGCGATCCCATCGTGGTGTCCGAGGCGACGCTGCAGACCGGCATCACCGTGGACGTGACCAGCGAGGAGGGCGAGGAGCCCCGCGTTGACGAGCCGGGCATCGACGCCACCGAGACCGACGCCGACATGGAGCACGGCACCTACGGCACCACCGCGCCCAGCTACTACATCGATGCCGATGTCTATGCCGGCGACAATGCGCGCCTCGGTACCATCACCGATGTCGTGCGCGATCCCACCACGGGCGAGGTGTATTTCGTGATCTACCAGGAAGAAGCCGACGGCATGCCGAGCCGCACCATGCCGGTGCCGGTGAACCGCTTCGCCCTGGACGATGAGGACCACCTGACCCTGCCGGACTACACGCCGGACAGCTACGCGACCTATCTGGGGCTCGACGTGACGATGTACGAGCAGGTGGAGGCGGACTCCGGCGCCGAGATCGGTCTCGACGAGACCGAGGCCGACGCCAGCATGGAGCACGGCACCTCCGAAACGGACCTGCCCAGCTACCACATCGATGTCGACGTCTTCGCCGCCGATGCGCCGGTGGGCCATATCGACGACGTGGTGCGCGACCCGGCCACCGGCGAGGTCTACCTGGTGGTCTCCCAGGAGGCGACCGCCGACATGCCGAGCCGCCAGGTGGCGGTTCCCGCCGACCACTTCTCGCTGGACGCCCAGGATCACGTGATGTGGCCGGCCTACAGCGCCGAGGACTACCAGGCGCTGCCGGACTACGACGCCACGATGTACGAGCGCGTCACCGTCGACTAACCCAACCGACTCCCCCGGTCACCGGCCCTCTCCTCCTCAGCCGGTGACCGCCGGCCCGGTGCCGAGGCTCCCCCCGCCTCAGCACCGGGCTTCTGCGTTTTTTGGGGGGGCGGATGCGCGTCAGGCGCGTCAGGTCACGCGGCCGCGGGCGGCGATGGCCAACTCGCCCACCGGGGCGCCGTCGCGCAGTGCCACCACCCGGTCCACCATGTTGGAGACGACGCAGACATGGTTGGGCACGATGCGCAGCCGCTGGCCGACAGAAAGCCGCACCGCCCCGTCGCTTGCCTGCACGCAGCCATGCTCTTCGGACAGCCGGTCGATCGCCAGATCGGGCCGGCCCAGCACATGGCCGTGGCCGGTCAGCCCCATGGGATCGGTGGTCAGCACCTTGGAGCCGGCATCGATCACCGCGCGGTCTTGGGCCGGCACGCTCACCACCGTGGCCAGCACGGTCAGCGCGCAATCGGCCCAGTCGCACACCCCGCGCTCCACCAGCGAGCGGTCGTTATAGATATAGGTGCCGGCCCGGTATTCGCTGACCACGGGGGCTTCGTGGGCGCGCCACATGTCCGGCGAGCCGCCGCTGGTGACGCGGGGGCAGAGCAGGCCGGCGGCATCCAGCAGCGCCTTGGCTTCGGCCATGAAGGCCTCCACCGCAGCGGTGCCGCCATTGGGCGGATAGGTCATCAGCCCGCCGAAGGCGAGGCCGGGGGCCGCCTGGATGCGGTGGGCCAGCGCCAGGGCCAGGCCGGGGTCGGCGACGCCGCAGCGGCGCGCCCCGGTGTCGCATTCCACCAGCACCGTCAAAGGGCGGGCGGGATCGCGTGAGGCGGCGGCCAGCCCGTCCACCACCGCCGCACTGTCCGCCACCACGGCGATGGCGATGCGCGCGTGGAGCGCCATCAGCCGCGCCAGCTTGGGCGCGCCGACGATGTTGTAGGTAAGCAGGATGTCGGTGAAGCCGGCATCGGCCATCACCTCCGCCTCGCCCAGCTTCTGGCAGGTGATGCCCACGGCCCCCGCCGCCATCTGGGCGCGGGCCAGGTCCACCGTCTTGTGGGTCTTGATGTGCGGCCGCGCGGCGATGCCATGGGCCGTCAGATAGGCCTGGTGGCGCACGATGTTGGCATCCGCCACATCCAGGTCCACCAGCACGCAGGGCGTGTCGAGGGTGTCGAGCGGTCCCATGGCTCAGGCCTCCGCCAGGGCGGCCAGCACCCGGTCCGTGTTGTCCGCCACCGAGCCGTCGATCCCCAGCACCGTCACATCCTCCCCGGCTTCGGGCATTTCCAGCGTGGCAAGCTGGCTGTCCAGCATCACCGGTTTCATGAAATGGCCGTAGCGGTGGCCGAGCCGCTCTTCCAGCAGCGCGCGCGGGCCATGCAGCAGCACGAAGCGAATCGGCTGCCCGGCTTCGGTGAGCAGGTGGCGGCGATAGCTGCGCTTCAGGGCGGAACACGCGCACACCACGCCGCCCGCCGCATGCGCCGCCGCCGCCTTGGCCACCGCGGTCAGCCACGGCCAGCGGTCGTCATCGGTCAGCGGTGTGCCGCCGGCCATCTTCGCCACGTTTTCCGGCGGATGCAGGTCGTCGGCATCGATGAAGGCGTAGCCGAGGCGTTCTGCCACCGCGTGGCCGACAGTGGTCTTGCCGCAGCCGGCGACGCCGATAACGAAGATGAGCGGTGGCATAGGCGAAACGCTGCGGCCTCCTGGCGGCTGGCGGGACGCGCGATCCTGGCATGGCGGCGGCGGCTTTGTCCAAGCCCC
>JAGQRL010000241.1:0-434 GCA_020425485.1 Rhodospirillaceae bacterium | reverse complement strand
CCGGCGCCAAACCAAGGCTGCGTTCGACTGCATGGCCAAATGGCAAACGGCCCTGCTAGGTTTGACACCAATGAATCGCCAAATTGGGGAGACGCTCTGAATGACTAGCCTTGACGACACCGAACACAGTCCCATCGGGGCCATGGGTGTGGTGGGCCTCGGCGTGATGGGGCGCAACCTGGCACTGAACATGGCCGATCGCGGTGCCGAGGTGGTGACGACCGACGCCTGGGAGCCGGTGCGCCAGTCTGCCGCCGCGGCCTTTGCCGGCCGGGTGCGGGTGGTGGACGACCTGGCCGGCCTGGTGGCCGCCCTGCCGCAGCCGCGGCGCATTCTCATCATGGTCAAGGCCGGCGATCCGGTGGACGCGGTGATCGATTCGCTCGCCGGGCTGCTGGCGCCGGGCGATCTTCTGATCGACGGCGGCAATTCCC
>JAGQRL010000240.1 GCA_020425485.1 Rhodospirillaceae bacterium | reverse complement strand
CCCAACCCATTGTAAAATTTTGGGTGGCCGGGCGGGGGTGCGGACTGGAACCGACCCGATAGCGGCGCGAGCCGGCCGCGACGCTCAAGGCTCGACCCCGACCTGGCGGGCGACCATGGAGATCAGGATGTCGACATGCTCGTCGAAGAAGGCCGGATTGTCGGCCTCCATCTCGCTGCCGTTGCGGTAGACCTCGCCCATCTCGTCCTGCACCGCCATCGGCAGCCCGCTTTGCATGCGGACAAACAGCGTTTCCAGGCAGGTGGGAATGGCCGGATCACCGTAGGCGGACTGGCGCACCGCCAGGCCGAGCAGGGTGGCGTGAAACCGCGCCAGCCACAGGGCGGACTCCTCCGACTCCGCCAGGCGCTCGTCGAAGCCTTCCTTGAAGTTCTCCACGACCTCCGCGATGAACGCCTCGCAGGTGGCACCCGCGGGCTGCGCGAAAGACAGAAAGGCGGCCAGGATCAGGGCCAGGCGCATGGGAACCTCCCGGCGGAGCGCTACATCTCCACCCATTGGCGCTTCAGGTTGTTATAGACCTTGTCCAGGCGGATGTATTCGGGGTGGGCGAACTTCTCCTTGGTGTTCTGCAAGAAGTAGTTCAGCGACAGCGCCAGGTCGATGAGGATCTGACGCTGGAAGGGATCGCGCACCATCGACTGGATCCACCCCACCACCGCCAGCCGCGTGCCCCGCGTGACCGGTGCCACCCGGTGCAGGAAATAGGTGGGGTAGATCACCGCATGGCCGGGCGGCAGCTTGTAGCGCTCCGGCCGGATATCGGTGTTCATCACCAGCTCGCCGCCGTCGTACTCCTTGGGGTCGTTGAGAAAGATGGTCATCGACATGTCGGACCGCATGCGGCCGCCGAGGATGGCATTGTCGGTGTGGTCGCCATAGGTCATGCCCGGCGTGTAGCGGCTGACCAGGAAGTTGGAGAGCTGGCGCGGGATGGTGACGATCTGGAAATCGTTGTTGCGCGCCAGGCCGGCCTTCACCTCCTGATTGATCTCCTGCACCACGTCGGAGTCCGTGGAGATCTCCTCGTTGCGCTTGGAGTGGGCGACGCCGATCCCCGCCGTGCGCATGCCGTCCACGAATTCGGCATCCGCCGCCAGTTGGCGGATCTTCTCGACCAGGGTGTCCGGCAGGATGTTGGGCAGCACATAGATCATCAGGCCATCCTCGGCAGGGCTGTCGAAGAACTCAAGCGGTGGGGCCGCCGCCGCCTCAGTCGCGGATGGGCAGCGGCGGGCAATGCGACGGGTCGATTGCCTGCAGCAGCAGGTCGCCCTGGCCCACCGGCTCGCGGCCGCCGGTCGTGCTCATCCAGCGCGCGGTGATGCGGCAGCCGTCGTCGGTCAGCCGGCCGACATAGTAGCCGTCGGTGTCGTATTCCGTTGGGCCGACGTCGGGGTCGGCCAGGGACTCGTAGATTTCCAGGCGGCCCGCCTGGTCGATGAACCCCTCCAGATCGACATAGGTGGGTCTGGTGTTGCCAAGGGTGTAGTTGCGCGCCACGCCGAAGAAGTCGGACCAGCCGTCGCTGTCCGGCTCGCTGACGTCGAGGATATTCACCTCGTAGTACTGGTGCTCGGTCTCGCCGTCCCAGGTGAAGTAGCCGTGCCACGCGGTGGCGACGGTCACCTCGGTTTCGCCGGCGATGGCGGGCGCCCCGCCCCACACGGCAAGCACGGCAAAAGTGGCAATGGCGCAGAAAGCCCGCATGGGCCGATCCTCCCTGTGCCGGCTCCCCGTCGCCGGCCTAGCGGGTGAGCGGCTTGTATTTGATGCGGTGGGGCTGGTCGGCTTCGTCGCCCAAGCGGCGTTTCAGGTCGGCGTGGTAGTCCTCGTAGTTGCCTTCGAACCACACCACCTGGCTGTCGCCCTCGAAGGCCAGGATATGCGTGGCGATGCGGTCTAGGAAGTAGCGGTCGTGGCTGATCACCACGGCACAGCCGGGGAACGCCAGCAGCGCTTCCTCCAGCGCCCGCAGCGTTTCCACGTCCAGGTCGTTGGTCGGTTCGTCGAGCAGGATCACGTTGGCGCCGGACTTCAGGATCTTGGCCAGGTGCACGCGGTTGC
>JAGQRL010000239.1 GCA_020425485.1 Rhodospirillaceae bacterium | reverse complement strand
CCGGCCGCCCAAGCCATTGTAAAATATTGGGTGGCCGGGCGGGGGAGAGGGCCGGGACCGACCCGGCAAAAGGGCGCCAGGTGCCCCTACGCGTTGGGATCGAGGCCCCAGGGGCTGTAGCGTTCCGGGTCGTCCACCCAGTTCGGCCGCACCTTCACATGGATCTTCAGGTGCACCGTCTGGTCCAGTGCGGCACCGATCTGTGCCCGCGCCTGGCTGCCGATGGCCTTGATCATGCGCCCGCCCTTGCCCAGCACGATGGCCTTCTGGCTGTCGCGCTGCACGTAGACCACCTGGGCGATGCGCACGCTGCCGTCCTCGAACGCCTCCCAGTCCTCGGTTTCCACCGTGATGGCGTAGGGCAGTTCCTGGTGCAGCTTCTGGAACACCTGTTCGCGCGTCAATTCGGCGGCCAGCAGCCGCATCGGCATGTCCGACAGCTCGTCTTCCGGGTACAGCCATGGGCCTTCCGGCACCGCACGGGCGAGGTGGCCGCGCAGATCGCCCACCCCGTCGCCGGTGAGGGCGGAAATCATGAAGGTGTGGGTGAAATCCATGCGCGCGTTCAGCCGGGCGGAGATGTCCAGCAGCCGGTCGCGCGGGGTTTCGTCGATCTTGTTGAGCGCCAGCAGCGCCTCGCGCCCCGCCTCCTTCAGCCGGTCGACGATCGCCAGCGTTTCCTCGCCAACGCGCCGGGCCGCGGCATCGACGATCAGCACGATGCGGTCGGCATCCAGCGCTCCGTCCCAGGCTGCCGCCACCATGGCGCGGTCGAGCCGGCGGCGTGGCGCAAAGATGCCCGGCGTGTCCACCAGGATGAGCTGGGAGGCCCCCTCCACGGTGATGCCGAGCACGCGGGTGCGCGTCGTCTGCACCTTGGGGGAAACGATGGCCACCTTGGCGCCGACCAGGCCGTTCACCAGCGTGGACTTGCCGGCATTGGGCGCCCCCACCACCGCCACATAGCCGCAGCGGCTGGCCGCCTCCCCGTCCTCCGGTTGGTCGCTCATTCCGGCACCAGCCGGGCCAGCAGGGCTGCCGCCGCCAGGCGTTCGGCCGCCCGCTTGGAGCCGGCTTCGCCCTCTGCCTCCCCGGCCCCGTCCACCGCCACCTCCACGGTGAAGCGCGGCGCATGGTCGGCCCCGGTGCGGGCGACCACGCGGTAGGCCGGCAGCGGCAGGCCGCGGCCCTGGGCCCATTCCTGAAGGGCGGTCTTGGCGTCCTGCGGCGGTGTCTGGCTGGTCGCCATCAGCGGCGCCCACCAGGTGCGCACGAAGGCATCGGCCACCGGCAGGCCGCCATCGCGGAAGATGGCCCCCACCAGGGCTTCCGCCACATCGGCCAGGATCGCCTGCTTGGCGCGGCCGCCCTGCTGGCGTTCCGCCTGGGAGAGCCGCACATGCTCGCCAAGCCCGATGCGGCGGGCCACGTCCACCAGCGCCTCGCGCCGCACCAGCCCGGTGGAGCGCCGCGACAGGGCACCCTCCGGCTCGTCGCCGTGCAGTTCCAGCAGCCAGTCGGCAATCACCAGGCCGAGCACGCGGTCGCCCAGGAACTCCAGGCGCTGGTAGCCATGGGGCGCATCGCCCCGTGCTTCGGGCAGCACGCTGGGGTGGGTGAGCGCTTCCAGGAGCAAGCCGGTGTCGGCGAAGCGATACCCCAGGCGCTCCTGCAACTCCTCAAGCGCCGCAGTGGTGGACATCGGATCCCGCGGCTATTCGATGGTCATGAACAGGCGGTCCCAGCGGATGTCGGTGGGCCACCGCCAGATGTCCCAGAAGCTGCCGCCATCGATGGAGAACCACAGGATTTCCGCCCGCCCGACGATGTTTTCCAGCGGCACATAGCCCACCGGCCGGTCGCCGTTGTCGCGGATCACGCGGCTGTCTTCGCTGCTGTCGCGGTTGTCGCCCATCATGAAGTAGTGGCCGGGCGGCACCTCGTAGACTTCCGTATCGTCCCAGTGGCCGTTGTCGCTGATCTCGCGGATGTAGTGGCGGCGGCCGTTGGGCAGCGTTTCCACATAGATCGCGCCAAACTGGCGGGCGCCGAAATCGGTGCGGGTGGACATCTCGCCCACCAGCTCGCGCTCCACCGGCTCGCCGTTGATGTGGAGGATGCCGTCGACCATCTGGATGCGGTCGCCGGGCAGGCCGATCACCCGCTTGATGTAGTCCAGCGACGGATCGCTGGGCAGCATGAACACCACCACGTCGCCGCGCTCCGGCTCGCTGCCGAGGATGCGGCCGTCGAACAGCGGCAGCCCGAAGGCGATGGTGTAGCGGCTGTATCCGTAGGAGAACTTGGAAACGAACAGATAATCGCCCTCCAGGAGGGTCGGCATCATCGATCCGGAGGGGATGTTGAACGGCTCGTAAAGGAAGGTGCGGATGCCGAGTGCGATCAGCACCGCATAGATGATCGTCTTGATGACTTCCTTGAACCCGCCGCCGGTTCGCTTCTTGGCCATATCGCGTGCACGCTTTGCGTTTGAAGAGGCCGCCAAATCAGGGGCCGCCGTTGTATCGACCGTGGGTCTGGCGAAATCAAGGCCCTCGGTGCCGCCGCCCCACCCCTTAGCCGGCCGGCCGGGCGCTGATGATCACGAATGCCTGGGCCTGGGGATAGTCGTCGGTCAGCGTCAGGTGCAGGTCGGCCACATGGCCGGGCGGCGTCATTTCCGCCAGCCGCTGGGCGGCCCCGTTGGTGAGCTGCAAGGTGGGCTGGCCGGTGGGCAGGTTCACCACCCCCATGTCGCGCCAGTACACCGCATGGCTGATACCCGTTCCCAGCGCCTTGGAGCACGCTTCCTTGGCGGCGAACCGCTTGGCGTAGCTGGCCGCCCGGGTTTCCCGCCGGTCGCACTTCGCACGCTCGATATCGGTGAACAGGCGGTGGGTGAAGCGGTCGCCGAAGCGCGCCAGGCTGCGTTCGATCCGCCTTATGTCGATGATGTCGTTGCCGATGCCGAGGATCACCGCGGCCCCTCCCCGGCCGTGGCGCCGCCGATGGCCCCCCCGATGGCACCGGCAATGGCGGCCGCCTGGCGGCCCCGCGCCATGGCCGCGCGCATGCGGCGCACCGCTTCGTCGAGCCCGATGAACACCGCCTCGCCCACCAGGAAGTGGCCGATGTTCAGCTCGCGCACCTGGGGAATGGCCGCCACCGGCCCCACATTGGCTTCCGTCAGCCCATGGCCGGCGTGGCATTCGATGCCGTGCTCCTGGGTGCGTGCTGCCGCCGCCACCAGGCGCGCCAGCTCTGCCGATGCATCGGCCGCTTCGGCATAGGCACCGGTGTGCAGTTCCACCACCGGCGCCCCCACTGCCGCCGCTGCGTCGATCTGTGCCGGATCGGGATCGATGAACAGCGACACGCGGATGCCGGCATCGAGCAGCGCGCCGACGACGCCGTGCAGCGCATCGACGCTGCCGGCCACGTCCAGCCCGCCTTCGGTAGTCACCTCCGCGCGCCGTTCCGGCACCAGGCACACCGCATGGGGGCCGAGCCGCCGGGCGATTTGCACCATCTCCGCCGTTGCCGCCATCTCCATGTTCAGCGGCAGGCCCACCTCGGCCATCAGCCGCGGCATGTCGGCATCGCGGATGTGGCGGCGGTCTTCGCGCAGATGGGCGGTGATGCCGTCCGCCCCCGCCAGCTTGGCCATCAGCGCGGCGCGCACGGGATCGGGGTGGCGTCCACCGCGGGCGTTCCTGAGCGTGGCCACGTGATCGATATTG
>JAGQRL010000238.1:11815-13051 GCA_020425485.1 Rhodospirillaceae bacterium | reverse complement strand
CCGTGCTGCACTTCGTATTGCCAGAAGGTCCAGCCGTTGCAGGAGGGCGCCCCCATCAGGGCTGCCCCCACCTGGTGGATGGAGCCCATGTGCCGGCCCGCGGCACTTTCGGCGATCAGCGTGCCGTCCGCCCGCACCCGGGCGGCAAACCGGCGCGAGGGGTCGCACAGCACCGACCCGGCGTTGAGCAGCCCGCGCTCCACCAGCCAGCCGAAGGGAATGCGCGGCTCGGTGCGCTTGGCCGTCAGCGTCACCACCGAGGGATCGGCCAGCGGCAGCACCGCGGCGATGCGCGCTTCGGCGGCGCGGGCATAGTCGGCGTCCTGCTCGATGCCGAGGAAGCGGCGGCCCAGCCGGCGCGCCACCGCCCCGGTGGTGCCGGTGCCGAAGAACGGATCGAGGATGGTTTCGCCCGGCCGGGTGGAGGCCAGGATCACGCGGTAGAGCAGGGCTTCGGGCTTCTGGGTGGGATGCAGCTTGCGCCCGTCTTCGTCCTTCAGCCGCTCCGGCCCGTTGCACAGCGGCAGCGTCCAGTCGCTGCGCATCTGCAGATCGTCGTTGAGGCGCTTCATGGCCTCGTAGTTGAAGGTGTAGCGGGCGTCCTTGGAGCGCGCCGCCCAGATCAGCGTTTCATGGGCGTTGGTGAAGCGCTTGCCGCGGAAGTTGGGCATCGGGTTGGTCTTGCGCCACACCACGTCGTTGAGGATCCAGAACCCCAGATCCTGCAACGCCACGCCAAGCCGGAAGATGTTGTGGTAGGTGCCGATCACCCACACCGAGCCGTCCGGCTTCAGCACCCGGCGCACCTGGGCCAGCCAGGCGCGGCAGAAGGCATCGTAGGCGGCCAGGTCGTCGAACTGGTCCCAGCCGTCGTCCACCCCGTCCACGCGGCTGTTGTTGGGCCGCAGCAGCTCGCCCTTGAGCTGCAGGTTGTAGGGCGGATCGGCGAACACGCAGTCGACCGACCCGTCCGGCAATGCGGCGAGGTGGGAGAGGCAGTCCCCCACCAGCACACGGTCGGACGCGGTCGGGCGCAGCGGCACGACGCGGGATTTGGAGCGCATCGACATGGCGACGGGCACCATGACGCCGCCGGACTCGTGCCGTCAATATCAATGTGACTCAGGGCGTTACACGGGCTTCTTCGTGTGCCATCTCGACCATCGCCGCAATCGGCTTGAAACTCACCCGATGGTGCGGCGTCGGCCCCAGGCGGGCCAGCCCCGCCAGGTGTTC
>JAGQRL010000238.1:0-11711 GCA_020425485.1 Rhodospirillaceae bacterium | reverse complement strand
ACGCTAAGGCAGCGCTGATCGCCCTTCACCACCGCGGTCGCCGGGCAGGGCAGGCCGGGCGGGATCCAGCGGCCGTCCACCAGGGCGTGGTCCGGCGCCGCCGGCAATCCGCGCAGCGCCCGGCCCATGGCGAGTGCCAGGGCGGCCGACAGGCCGAGGGTGTCGATTTCCGCCACCTCCGCTCTGCCCACGGCGCTGGCGCACTGGGCGGCGATGGCGGCTGCCAGCTCGGTGCGGACGGCGGGGGAAAGGCGCTTGCTGTCGTCGATGCGGGCGGCCAGGGCGTGCGGCAGACCCTGCGGCGGCACCACCACCGCGGCGGCCACCAGGGGGCCGGCCAGCGGCCCGCGCCCCACCTCGTCCACCCCGGCGACGCGCAGGCCGGGATGCCCGGCTGCGGCCTCATGGGTGAGGTCGGGGCGGGCCCGGCCGGTCATGGCTCCGCGCCGGCCAGCCGCTGTTCGATCACCGCCAGGGCGGCCTCCACCCCCATCATGCAGGCACCGCGGGGCCGCCCCGGCCGATCGCTGGGCGACCAGCCGTAGACATCCAGATGCACCCAGGGAACGGCCGGCTCCACGAAGCGGTCGAGGAACAGGGCGGCGGTGATGGCCCCGGCCAGCCCGCCTTCGCCGGTGTTGTTGATGTCCGCCACCCGGCTTTGCAGCAGCTTGGCGTAGGGCTGCCACAGCGGCAGCCGCCAGGTGGGATCGCCGGTTTCCCCGCCCGCCGCGGCGAAGGCGTCTGCCAGGTCGTCGTGGCGGGTGAACAGGGCCGGCAGGTCCGGCCCCAGGGCCACCCGTGCGGCACCGGTGAGCGTGGCGTAGTCGATCACCAGCTCCGGTGTGTCCTCCATCGCCAGCGCCAGGGCATCGGCCAGCACCAGGCGGCCTTCGGCATCGGTGTTGCCCACCTCCACCGTCAGCCCCTTGCGCGAGGCCAGCACGTCGAGCGGCCGGAAGGCGGAACCGGACACCGCGTTCTCCACCGCCGGAATGAGCACGCGCAGGCGCAGCGGCAGCTTCAGCGCCATCACCATCTGGGCCAGCGCCAGGGCGTGGGCGGCGCCGCCCATGTCCTTCTTCATCATCAGCATGCCCGACGCGGGCTTGAGGTCGAGCCCGCCACTGTCGAAGCACACGCCCTTGCCGACCAGCGTGAGCTTGCGCGCCGCCGGATCCCCCCAGGTGAGGTCGATCAGCCGCGGGGCCGAAGCGCTGGCGCGACCCACCGCATGGACCAGCGGGAAATTGGCCCCCAGCAGCGCGTCGCCGGTGGTGACCGTGAGCACCGCCCCGAAGCGGGCCGCAACGTTTTCTGCCGCCGCCGCCAGGTCGGCCGGCCCCATGTCGTTGGCCGGCGTGTTGATGAGGTCGCGGCCGAGCCACAGCGCCTCGGCGATGGCGCGCACGCGGGCGCCGTCGATCCCCTGCGGCATTTCCAGCAGGGCCGGGGCACGGCTGGGTTTGCGGTAGCGGGTGAACTGGTAGGCCCCTTGCGCCCAGGCGAGTGCCGCCGCCGCGGCCAGGGCGGGTTCGGCCCCCTCCAGCCGATAGGTGCCGCCGGGCAGGGCCAACGGCAGGCCGGCGAAGGCAGCGGCTGCCGGCTCGCCCACCGCCACCGCGCAGCCGCCGATGCCGCCATCGGGGCCGGGCCAGGTGACATGCTGGCCGGCATCGCCGCGGAAGCCGGCAGCGGTCAGCCACAGCCGGCGCGGCTCGGGCTGGCTGGCCAGCCAATCGGCCGCCGCGGCAACGGGAACGGCAACGAGGGGGACGGCGGCGTCGACGGGCGGGTCGACGAAGGGCAGCGACACCATGGCGGTCCTGTCAGATCACGGGCACCGGGCGGCCTTGCAGCCTTGGGGCAGCCGGCAGGAACCGGCTGGAGGGCGTCGGCGGGACCGGGCCCGGTGCGGGAAAACCGCAGGCTGCCCCAGCCCGCGGGGCCGCGCAAGGCGGTGCCCGGCGGGGGGTGCGTCCACCGATCGGCGGGGCTGGCCTATTCCTCCGGCCCGGAGATCTCGTCGGTCTCCAGCATGCCGATTTCCCGGTAGTACCGGGCCGCCCCGTCGTGCAGCGGGATGGCGATGCCGCGCAGCGCGTTTTCCACCCGGATGTCGCGGCCGCGGGCGTGTCCGTTCTGCAGCAGGGTGTGGGTGGTGGGATGCCACAGGGCCTGGGTGAGCCCGTAGACCAGCTCCTCGTCCACCCCGTCATGGGTGATCCAGGTTGCGCCGACGGCGATGGTGGGAACCGGCGACACGCCCTCATAGGCGTCCTCGGGGAACATGGCGGCGGTGAAGAAGGGCAGCTCAAGGCGCAGCCGCCACGCCGTCTGGTCGCTGAAGGGAAGCAGGCGCAACGCCATGCGGCGCGCCAGATCCTCCACCGCCAGCAGCGGGGCGCCGCCGACGAACAGGTAGCCGTCCAGCTCGTCGGCCAGCATGGCGTCGCTGGCCCGTTCCGGCCCCATGTAGAAGGGTTCGATGTCGGCTTCGGTGATGCCGTAGGCGCCGAGGATGGTGCGCGCGTCGATCAGCGTGCCGGAGCCTTCGTCGCCCAGCGCCAGGCGCTTGCCGCGCAGATCCTCGATGGTGTGGATGTCGCTGTCGGCGGCCACCACCACATGCACCAGCTCGTTATAGAGATGGGCGATGGCCCGCAGGTTCTCCTGCGGTCCGATATCGGCGTACAGGCCGGTGCCGGTGTACGCCCAGAAGGCGATATCGGCCTGGCTGAGCCCGGATTCGATGCTCTGGTTGGCGACGTTGTCGACGTTTTCCACCGAGCCGAGGCTGGCTTGCGCCACCGCGATCAGCCCTTCCACGCCGCAACTGCCGCCCTGATCGCAGGGCGGCGCCCCGAAGGGCCGCGACACCGCGCTGGCGATCAATCCGCCGATGGGGAAGTACGTGCCGCCGGTGGTGCCCGTACCGATCCGAAAGAAGCGCAGATCCTGGGCCAGTGCGGAGCGCCCCGGCCCGGCCAGCGCCAACAGCCCGCACCCCGCAGCCAGGCTACGTCCGAAGCCCCGTCTGGTGAAGCTTACCGCCATGCGGGAGCCCTTCCGCCGTTGGATCCCAGACCGTGTTCCTCGATCACGGTATCTTTATGACAGAGGCCCGTACGTTCGGGGAAGCCGCGGTGTGAAAAAGGGGCGGTCCTGGGGGTGTATGCGACCCAAATGCGTCAATGCGACGCCCCGAGCAGGGCGGCGACGGCGAATTCGCCGCTGGCCTGCGCCAGATCGATCGCCGTGGCCCCGTCGACGCGCTGCACGGCGGGGTCGGCGCCATGGCGCAACAGCGTCGCCACCACGTCCATATGGCCGCGCGATGCCGCCAGCATCAGCGGGGTGTCGCCTTGCGGCGACTGGGGCGCGTCGGGGTCCACACCGGCATCGATCAGCACCGCGACGGCTTCCGCCTGGCCCAGCCCGGCGGCCAGCCCCAGCGCATCGAACCCGGCAAGCGTGCGCGCCGCGGGGTCGGCACCGCGGCCCAGCAGCAGGTTGAGGCTGGTCACGTTGCCGGCGGCGGCGGCGGCCATCACCGGCGTGAACCCGTCGCCGCGGCTGTCGTTCACATCGGCGCCGCGGACGATCAGCTCCGCCACGGCCACCGGCGCGCGGTGCGACGACGAGGCGGCGGCCAGGATCAGCGGCGTGGTGCCGCCTGAGGTGGTTTCGTCCACATCGGCGCCGCGATCCAGCAGGGTGGCAGCGGCGTCGACGTTGCCGAGCATGGCCGCGACCATCAATGCCGTATAGCCGTATCGCGCCTCGCGCATATCTAGGTCCGCACCGGCGGCCAGCAGGGGCAGCAGGGCGGTGCGGCGATCGCGCGCAGCGGCGTGCATCAGGGCGGTCCAGCCCTCCGCATCCACCGCATCCAGGTTGGCATGGCTGGCCGACAGGGCTTCGATGACCTGGGGAAAGCCGCCGCGGGCCGCCAGCATCAGGGCGGTGCGGCCGGTTTCCGGCTCGCCGGCATCGGGCTCCGCCCCATGGGAAAGCGCCACTTCCACCATGTCCAGCCGGCCCACGCGGGCGGCTTCGATCAGCAATTCCGTGGCAATTGCGCTGCGCCGCACATCGATCGGATCTTCCGGCGCCATAGTATCGGACAGTCCGGCGCAGCCCGCCAAAAGCCAGGCGCCCGTCAGCAAAATCCCCAGCCTAGTGGCCAGTTTCCTGATCTTTCCGCGCATCCGCGACATAGAGCCCCATGAGTCTTCGAATCCCCT
Organism: Rhodospirillaceae bacterium; assembly: GCA_020425485.1. Taxonomy (GTDB): domain Bacteria; phylum Pseudomonadota; class Alphaproteobacteria; order DSM-16000; family Inquilinaceae; genus JACKIH01. Next base: position 7,464 of record JAGQRL010000238.1, on the reverse strand, counting down.
CCCGAAGGTGAATTGAACATGCGCTTCGACAACCGCCGGGGGAAGAGTGCGCTTCCGCCGCATTGCGGAAGTGCCCCTGATTAAGGCATCTTTAGCAGGTGCAGTATTAGAAAGAACCGACCGCTGGCCCACCGCGGCTACGGTCGGGGGTCATGCGTTGTTCAACGCGCAAGATCGAAAATCCTGGGGGGTCTCCCCCGCAAGGACTGTGGCGATGACCAAGACTCCGCTGGTTCGTCGCTTGGTGGCGAACGTGTGTTCGCTGCTTCGCGACCGGCTTGGAATGACGTCCCTGGAATATGGCCTGATCGGTGCTTTCGTCACCTCCGTGGCGGTGGGCGGCGTCGTGGTCGTCGGCAACCGCATCGAACTGGCGCTGAACGAGGCCGCCACCGATGCCCGCTATGTCGGCACCAGCCGCATCATGGTGTCCGCCGATCTGGATGGCGGCACCGGCGGTACCGGCGGTGGCGGCGGGTCCGGGTCCGGCAGCTTTGCCCTGGAGCTTTCCGACAACGACGACGCCTGGCTGGGAACCGACGGCGATGATTCGGTGACCGGCGGCGGCGGCAACGACACGCTGGACGGCGGCGACGGCAACGACACGCTGGACGGCGGCGAAGGGATCGACACCGTCAGCTACGAAAGCTCCGGCGAAGGCGTCACCGTGGACCTCGGCGACACCGACGCCCAGGACACCGGCGGGGCCGGCATCGACACGCTGACCAACTTCGAGAACCTCACCGGCACGGAATTCGACGACATCCTGATCGGCAACGACCTCGACAACGTCATCAACGGGCTCGGCGGCGACGACCACCTGACGGGTGCCGGCGGCGACGACACCCTGATCGGCGGCACCGGGGACGACAGAGCCATCTACGCCGGCAACTTCTCCGACTACTCCATCAGCTACGACCCGGAGACCGGTGAACTCACGGTGACCGACAACAATCTGGCGGACGGCGATGAAGGCACCGATACGCTGTCGGGCATCGAGGATCTGGAATTCGCCTCCGGGATGGTTTCGGTGGACTCCCTCATCGAGTCACTGACGCCAGTGGTGAATGCGCCTGTTTCCTACGACTTCGCCAGCGCCGACGACCTGTCGAACTGGACGGCGGGCGGCAACTGGAATGCCTGCGAATACGTGCCCGGCTGCAATCCCGACTATGTCAGCGTGCTGGGGCCGTTCGACAACTCACCCAGTTCCACCGTCGGCACCTTCGAGCTGTCGGGCAACCAGACCAGCGTGGTGGTGGAGGTCGACATCCTGCGTGGCGATAGCTGGAACAACGGCGAATGGTTCCAGATGACCATCGACGGGGAAGTCATCCTCGATTTCGCCGAATGGACCTACAACTCGCGGCCGGACTACATGGACGGCCAGACGGTCGGCAACGTGACCATCGAAGTGGTCAGCGCCACCGGCCCCAGCTCGCAGTTCGGCCGCAACGGCGCGTCGAACTTCTGGATCGACGATGTGGTGACCTACCGCTTCACCATCACCACCACATCCGACACCCTGTCGCTGGGCTTTGCCACCAACCTCAACGACAGCTCCGACAAGATGCCGATCGGCGAGTGGTTCGCCATCGACAACCTGACCATCACCGAGATCGACTGATCCTGGCGCGTCGCCGGCTGCTCATTCGCAGTTGGCGACGCACTCGGTCACGGTGGACACGCGGCCGCCGCAGGTCTGGTAGGCGGAGTCGTACTGGGCGGAACACACCCCCATGGGGTCGCCGCAGATGCCGAGATCGACGAAATCCTCCAGGTCGGGCTGGCGCGGCTCGCGGCAGCGGGTGTCGACCCGCCGGTCGATCTCGAAATTCGACGTGATGAAGCCGGAGCCCGGGGCGCACGGCGTGCCGGCTTCCGCCAGGCGCCGGCATTCCGCTTCGCGCTGGCGGTTCAGTAGCTCGATTTCCTGGAGCACCGAGTTGCGGCACTGGAAATAGATCTGCTGGTCGAAGGCGTATTGCTGCTGGGCCACCCGGAAGCGCGGTTCGGCCGCCTGCATCTGGATCGTCTCGCAGGACTGGAAGCGGGCGTTGGCTTCGCTGCTGCACTGGGCGAACACCGATTGCGCCTGGGCCACGCATTGCTGGCCCTCCGGCGTCGCCGGCGGCTCGTAGACCGTGCGCTGCTGGTATTGCGGGGCACAGCCCGCCACCAGCAGGGCGAGCGCGCAGGCCCCCTGCCCCATGCGGGCTGCGATCGGTCGATGGCTCACCATGTGGTCTTCCCCTCGCAAATCGGCACGTCCCCGCACGCCTGCCCGGAGAAACCGGCCAAGGTGTGGCGGCGCACGCCAGGCATTCGGCCGCCGGACTGGCGGTTCCACCGCCTGTCCAGACGTCCGGCTATCATTTCCGGTGCCCCGGAAGGCCAGCTTCATCTACAAATTCGAGAGGTGACCGGTCCAGCGGTCGAAGACGGCGGAAGTGCAATGGTCGGCGGACGACGCATTCTCCTGATCGTGTCCGGCGGCATTGCCGCCTACAAGGCGCTCGACCTGATCCGGCGGCTGCGCGAGCGCGGGGCCGCGGTGACCTGCGTGCTCACCCCGGCCGCTACGAAGTTCGTCACCCCCCTGTCGGTGGGGGCGCTGACCGACAGCCCGCCGCTGGTGGACCTGTTCGATCCCGAGCAGGAATTGCAGATCGGCCACATCAAGCTGGCGCGCGCGGCCGACCTGGTGATCGTCGCCCCTGCCACCGCCGACATCATCGCCCGCATGGCCCACGGCCACGCCAACGACCTCGCCACCACCGTGCTGCTGGCCACCACCAGCCCCATCCTGATCGCCCCGGCGATGAACCCCGCCATGTGGGAGCATCCCGCCACCCAGGCCAATCTGGCGGTGCTGCGCGCCCGCGGCGTCCACACCATCGGGCCGGAGGAAGGTGCGATGGCGGAAGCCGAATGGGGCGTCGGGCGCATGTCGGAACCGCTGGATATCGCCGACGCCGCAGCGGACGTGCTGGCGCCGGCGGCCGAACGGCCGCTGCTCGGCCGCCTCGCCCTGGTGACCAGCGGGCCGACCCACGAGCCCATCGATCCGGTGCGCTACATCGCCAACCGCTCATCGGGCCGCCAGGGCCACGCCATCGCCGCCGCCTTGGCCGAAGCCGGCGCTGCCGTTACCCTGGTCAGCGGGCCGACCCAGCTTGCCGACCCGCATGGCGTGCACACGGTGCATGTGGAATCCGCCCGCGAAATGCTGGCCGCCTGCCTGGCCGCCCAGCCGGTGGACATCGCCGTGTGCGCCGCCGCGGTGGCGGACTGGCGGGTGGCCGATGCCGCCGACCAGAAGCTGAAGAAGGACGCATCGGGGCCGCCGGCCCTGGTGCTTACCGAAAACCCGGACATCCTGGCCACCCTGGCGGCCGCCGGCTCCGGCCGCCCCGCCCTGGTGGTGGGCTTCGCTGCGGAAACCACCGATGTGGTTGCCAATGCCGCCGCCAAGCGCCTGCGCAAGGGCTGCGACTGGATCCTCGCCAACGATGTGGGCCCTTCCACCGGCACCTTCGGCGGCACCGAAAATTCCGTCCACCTGGTCACCGCCAACGGGGTGGACGCCTGGCCCCGCCTCACCAAGGAGGAGGTGGCGCGCCGCTTGGCCGCAGCCATCGCCGAGCGGTTCGCAGCCACCCCGCCGATGCCATGACCGAGCCGGTAGCGCCCCTGGCGGTGCCGCTGCGCCGCTTGCCCCATGGTGCCGACCTGCCGCTGCCGGCAGCGGCCACGCCCGGTGCCGCGGCCGTGGACCTGCGCGCCGCCGTCGCCGAGCCGCTGGTGCTGGCGCCGCTCGCCCGCGCGCTGGTGCCCACCGGCATCGCCATCGCCCTGCCGGCCGGCTGGGAGGCGCAGATTCGCCCGCGCTCCGGCCTCGCGCTCGCCCATGGGCTGACGGTGTTGAACGCGCCGGGTACCATCGATGCCGATTATCGTGGTGAGATTGGCGTTATCCTGATCAATCTAGGGGACCGGGATGTAACCATCGTGCGTGGCGACCGCATCGCGCAGATGCTGGTGGCACCGTGCCGGCCGGTGGCCTGGCAGGACGGGGACGACGATTGGCCGGATACGGCGCGGGCCACGGGGGGGTTCGGGTCCACCGGAACTCGCTAGGGCTGGGGAACAAACGGGCCGGGGAAGACACTGGCCGGGGAAAACATGGGGAGGAAAAACATATGGCGTGCACAGCCGATGAGGCAGGCCGCCCGGAAGCGGTGTCCGGCCGGACGCGGTGGCGTCCGATCGGGCCGGGCTCCCGGCGGGCTGTGGGCATGGTCTTGCGGCGACGACGATCGCCGGCGGCCGCAACAGCTCGCAGGATCGACTAGAAAAAGATCCTGGGCATCGTCTAAAAATGAAAACAATGCACAAAATATGGGGAGGACGCGCCGATGTTTCGACCGACGCGGAAACTGTTGTTTGCTGTGGAGGCGGTGCTCGACATTGCGTACAACAGCACGCGGCTGCCGGTTCAAAGCAGCGAGATTACGCGCCGGCAGGGCATTCCGCGCCGATACTTAGAGCAGGTGCTTCAGCAACTGGTGCGTGAGCGGATCCTTTCCGGGGTGCGGGGACCGCGCGGCGGCTACCGGCTGGCCCGCGAACGCCGCCGCGTCACCGTCGGCGAGATCGTCCGCGTCGTCACCATGATGGAGATGCCGCCGGAAACCGCCGATGCCGACGACGGCTCGTCGCTCGGCCGCGACATCGTGCGGCCCCTGTTCGGCGAGCTGCACGATCGGGTGATGGGCGAGCTTGATGCCATCACGCTGGACGACCTGTGCCGCCAGGCCCAGGCGGCCGGCATCATCCGCGAAGACGACCCCATGGAGGCCGACTACGCCATCTGAGGCCACGCGACCAAGCGGGATGCGGCGGCCCCAAGCGGGGGTGGGGGCCGCCGCCGACCGCAGGAAGCTGCTTCGATGATCGGCACGGGCCGGCTGCCAGGCGGCCGGCTGCGGCGCTTTGGGCGCTTCACAGCATCGCCGGGCGTAGCGCACCTTGTCCGCTTGGCGGGCATGCACCATGTGTGTGATAATCAATTAAACAACGCTTTGGAGATGTGAAATGGATGGTGCCACCACCCCGGCCAAGGCGGAATTCCGCGGCCGCATCTATGAGTCCATCCTCGACACCATCGGCGCGACCCCGCTGGTCCGCGTCCCCCGGCTGGCCAAGCAGCACGGCGTGGTGGCCGACATCGTCTGCAAGCTGGAGTTCTTCAACCCGCTGTCCAGCGTGAAGGACCGCATCGGCCGCTCCATGATCGAAGCGCTGGAGGCCGACGGCAAGATCGGGCCGGACACGGTGCTGGTGGAACCGACCTCCGGCAACACCGGCATCGCGCTCGCCTTCGTGGCCGCCGCCAAGGGCATCCGGCTGATCCTCACCATGCCGGAAAGCATGTCGGTGGAGCGCCGCAAGATGCTGCGCCTGCTGGGGGCCGAGCTGCACCTCACCGAAGCCGCCAAGGGCATGAAGGGCGCCATCGCCCGGGCCGAGGAGATCGCCGCGGAGCTGCCGGGCGCCATCATCCCGCAGCAGTTCAAGAACCCCGCCAACCCGGCGATCCACCGCGTGACCACCGCGGAGGAGATCTGGCAGGACACCGCCGGCAAGGCGGACATCCTGGTCAGCGGCGTCGGCACCGGCGGCACGCTGACCGGCGTTTCCCAGGTGCTGAAGGAACGCAAGCCGGGCTTCCGCACCGTCGCCGTGGAGCCGGAAGACAGCCCCGTGCTCTCCGGCGGCCAGCCGGGCCCCCACAAGATCCAGGGCATCGGCGCCGGCTTCGTGCCGGACATCCTGGATGCCAGCCTGATCGACGAGGTCATCCAGATCTCCAACGACCGGGCCTTTGAGACCGCGCGGGCCTCCGCCCGGCTGGAAGGGCTGCCCACCGGCATCTCGTCTGGTGCCGCCCTGGCGGCGGCCTTCGAAGTCGGCGCGCGCAGCGAGAACGCCGGCAAGATGATCGTTGCCATCATCCCTTCCGTCGCCGAGCGCTACCTGTCGACCGCCCTGTTCGACGGCCTGGCCGACTGAACCGCGCAATAGCGCCCCGGGCGGCCGGCCGCCCGGGTCTCCGGCGCGGCCGGGCCGGGGCACCCATGCCTGGGCCGGCGGGGCGGAGCCCCACACGCGAGTCCCGCTTTCGTGACGATTCGGTGTAGACTGATCGTCCAGGCAGACGGAGGCGGAGTGTCCATGCCGATCAATATGGGCGATCCCGGAAGTGAGAACGGCGCCGTGGGTGGGGCCCACCCGTCCGGCAAAACCGGCATACCGGTGCAGGCACTGGGGCCGGACTTTGAAGGCCGGGAACGGGTGTTCCTGGTGGTGGTGGACGACACCGCCGAATGGCAATCGGCCCTGCGCTTTGCCTGCCGGCGTGCTGCCCATACCGGTGGCCGCCTGGCCCTGCTAGCCATCATCGAACCGGTGGGCTTCCAGCACTGGATGGCGGTGGAAGAGAAGATGCGCCAGGAGATCCGCGAGGAGGTGGAACGCCGCCTCGGCGCCATCGCCGAACAGGTGCAGGAGATGATCGGCCGGTATCCGATCATCCACATCCGCGAAGGCAAGCCCACCGAGGAGCTGATCGGGCTGATCGAAGAAGAGCCCTGCATCTCCGTGCTGGTGCTGGCCGCCCGCGGCGGCGGCGACGGCCCCGGCCCGCTGATCAGCTTCGTCACCGGCAAGGGAATCGGGCGGATGCGCGTGCCGATCACCATCGTGCCGGCCACCCTGGCCGACGACGCCATCGACGCCCTGGCCTAGGCTCCTCTCTCAATTGCCGCCCGGCATGGCCGCCCCGTCGCGGAGGGTCTTGAAGCCGGGGCAATACCCGATCATTTTGGTGGGGATCGAGACCGGTCCACCCGACGAGCGGCGACATGTTCATACAGACCGAAGAAACCCCCAACCCGGCCAGCCTCAAGTTCCTGCCGGGCAAGACGGTGCTGGGCAGCGGCACGATGAATTTCGCCGATGCCGAAGCGGCCGAAGTCTCGCCGCTGGCGGTCCGGCTGTTCCACATCCCCGGCGTCACCAACGTGTTCTTCGGGGCGGATTTCGTCACCGTCACCAAGGCGGCGGACAAGGACTGGTTCATGATGAAGCCGCCGGTGCTCGGCGCCATCATGGAGCACTTCGTGTCCGGCGACCCGGTGGTGCACGAAGGCGCTGCCGACACCGAAGCCGCGGCGACGGACGACGACGAAGTGGTGCTGCAGATCAAGGAACTGCTCGATACCCGCGTGCGCCCGGCCGTCGCCATGGACGGCGGCGACATCGTGTTCGAGGGCTTCGAGAACGGCGTCGTCTATCTGCAGATGCACGGCGCCTGTTCCGGCTGCCCCAGCTCCACCATGACGCTGAAGGCCGGCATCGAGAACATGCTGCGCCATTACATCCCCGAAGTGACCGAGGTGC
>JAGQRL010000237.1:9180-9653 GCA_020425485.1 Rhodospirillaceae bacterium | reverse complement strand
GTTGCCCTTGCCGGTGGCACCGTGGCAGACGGCGTCCGCTCCCACCTGGTTGACGATCTCGATCTGCCGCTTGGCGATCAGCGGGCGGGCGATGGAGGTGCCCAGCAGGTAGGTGCCCTCGTACACCGTGTTGGCCCGGAACATGGGGAACACGAAGTCGCGCACGAACTCTTCGCGCAGATCGTCGATGAAGATGTGCTCGGGCTTGATGCCCAGCATCTCCGCCTTCGCGCGCGCCGGTTCCAGCTCTTCGCCCTGGCCCAGATCGGCGGTGAAGGTGACGACCTCGCAGGCATAGGTTTCCTGCAGCCAGCGCAGGATCACCGAGGTGTCGAGCCCGCCGGAATAGGCCAGCACCACCCGCTTGACGTCGTCGGCCATGGGTACGCCCTTTCATGAGGATTGGTGGAACAGCGAAAGTCGGCGCGGACCCTAAGGCCGCCGTGGCGCGCAGGCAAGCAGGGTGCGGGGCC
>JAGQRL010000237.1:0-9106 GCA_020425485.1 Rhodospirillaceae bacterium | reverse complement strand
TTGCGGTCGGCCAGCATCACCTGCACGGCCTGCTCCAGTGCGGTGCCGAGGATGGTGCCGGCGATGCGCTGGGCATCGGCGGTGGAAGTGCCGCGCACGGGGAACTGGTTGGAAATGGCCCGCCTGACCGCGTCCTCGATGGCCGGCAGGTAGCGTTGCAGCGTTTCGTAGTTGATGCGCACATGCTCCTGCTCGTGCTCCAGCACCGCCTCGTACTGGCAGGAGCCGGGCCGGTAGCGCGCCAGGATGTGCACCAGCATCTGGTCGTAGCCGAGCCGGATGGTGACGTTGCGGGGAGCGCCGCACACCCGGCCGGGGCCTTCCGTCATCAGTAGGTCGAAGGTGTAGCCGTAGGCCAAGCGGGCCGTGGTGAGGCCCAGGGCCGTGGCGTGGTGGCCGACGGTGGCGATGGCGGTGCCGGCCTGCGCCGTCAGGTCGGCCTGGGTGACGGTGTTGTCCAGCTCGATCGGGGCGTGCTGCACGTCGAGCGAGATTTCCGGCAGCACCCGCGGGCATTCCTGCGCGGCTGCCGATCCCGGGGCCGCCAGCAAACCCAGACACGCCAGCACGAGCACAAGCCTTGCACCGATCACGGCCGATCCGTCGTGGCAGTGGATGATGCCGGCATTGTGCCGGGGCGGCTGCGGCTTGACCAGTCGCCGGGTCAGTTGGCCGCGGCCGGCGGCGATGGGGCCTGCGGGGCTTGACCGGCGGGGGGAAGCCCGCGTCAAAGTCGCGGTGCCTGCGCCCCCCGCGCCCGCTGCCGAGGCTTCTGCCATGCCCCTGGTCGCCCCCCATCCCGGCTTCCCCACTGCCCGCGTGCTCGCCCATCCGGTGGTGGCCGATGTGCTCACCCGGCTGCGCGAGCACCACACGCCGACTGCGGAGTTCCGCCGCCACATGGCGGTGCTGGCGAAGGCGCTGGGCCTGGCCTCCACGCTCGACTTGGAGGCCGCCACAAGGCCCATCCGCACGCCGCTGGAGGAGATGGAGGCACCGGCGCTGCCGCAGCCGGCCCCGGCCATCGTGGCGGTGCTGCGGGCCGGGCTGGCGCTGTCCGACCACCTGGTGGACCTGATGCCCGATGCGGTGCTGGGCCAGGTGGGGCTGCGCCGCGACCCTGAAACGCTGGAGGCGGTGAGCTACCTGACCGCCCTGCCGAACCTGGCCGGGCGGCCGGTGCTGGTGTGCGATCCGATGCTCGCCACCGGCGGTTCGCTGGTGCGCACGCTGCAGGAGGTGGTGGACCACGGGGCCGCAGCGGCGGCGATCCGCGTGCTCACGGTGATCGCCGCACCGGAGGGGCTGGCGCGGGTCGCCGAGGCCTTCCCGCAGGTGGTGGTCTACACCTGCGCGGTCGATTCCCGGCTGGATGAGAACGCCTATATCCGTCCCGGTCTGGGCGACGCCGGCGACCGCTATTTCGGCACGCCCCACTAGCCGCGCGCCGCTTCGGAATGGCGATGTTCCGGGCGATGGATCGATTTCTAATCAAAAACAAACAGGCTTGACTGTTTTGTTTGTGTGACGGCAAGCTTCCATGCATGGCCGGTCTGCACGGAATTGCGGGCTGGGTGGACTCCCCGCGGCTGCAAGCCGGGCCCCGGCCATCCCGCCAGCCGGCCCGGACACGCCGCCGTCACCTCAAGAATGGAGGGCGAACCGCCCCCGCGATCCGCGCTCCATCAAGACAAACCAAACTCAGGAGGCTTCCGCATGACCGTTTCTGCCTGGACCCGCGCCCTTGCCGCCGGTGCCGCCCTGTCGGCCCTGGCCATCGGCTCCGCCGGCGCGCAGACGACCTTTATCGCCAACTCCTTCTACAACGAGGCCCATCCGCTCAGCCAATACGGCTACGTGCAGTGGGCAGAGATCGTGGAAGAGCTGTCGGGCGGCGATCTGCAGCCCGAGGTCTACACCGGCACCGTGCTGCTGGAGCCGCGCGCCAGCCTCCAGGGCATCATGGACAACGTCGTGCAGGTGGCCACCCACCCGGCGGTCTACACGCCGTCGGAACTGCCGGTGGCCAACGCCGTGCAGGAGCTGGGCTTCAACTACGACGATCCGCTGGTCGCCATCATGGCGGTGACCGAGTTCAGCATGGAGAACCCGATCCAGCTCCAGGAATGGGAAGACCACGGCATCGTCTATCTCGGCGCCTATGCCACGCCGGCCTACATCATCTTCTGCCGCGAGCCGGTTCGGAACCTGGAAGAGATCCAGGGCATGCGCATCCGCACCGCCGGGTCCACCGTGTCGCAATGGGTGGAGCAGGTCGGTGGCATTCCGGTGAACGTGCCGTCGAGCGAGATGTACACCGGCCTGGAGCGCGGCACGCTGGACTGCGCCTCCAACGCGCCGAGCGATCTGATCGCCCGCTCGCTCTACGAAGTGGCCGAGCACACCACGCTGTTGCCCACCGGCATGTACTGGTCGGGCCCGCACTGGGGCTACAACGAGGAGTTCTGGGTTTCGCTGAGCCCCGAGCAGCGGCACATCCTGATGGAAGCCACGGCGCTTTCCATGGCCCGGCTGGCCATCAACTACGTGGCCGAGGGTGACGAGGCGCTGGCCCAGGCGGTGGAGCTGGGCGGCAACGTCTACGAGCCGGAAGCGGACCTGATCGCCTCGGTGGAAGAGTACCGGGCCCGTGCCCTGGAAATGGCGGCGGTCACCGCCGAGGAGACCTACGGCGTGGAAGACGGCGAAGCGCTGATCGCCGATTTCGTGTCCTACATGGACAAGTGGGCGGACCTGATCGCATCGGTCGACCGGACCGATGAAAACGCGCTGGCCGCACTCGCCATGCAGGAGATCTACGACGAGATCGACCCCGCCACCTACGGCGTCTACGAGTAACGGCAGCGCGCCGGACCCGCAGCCCTTCGGCCGCCCCCACGGCCGGAGCCCGTTGCGGGTCCGGCGGCTCCGTGCCCCGACCCCAGACCCGTTCCGCGTTTCGTCCTGCAGCCGGACCCGCCATGCCCAATGCCAGCCCCTCGCCGCGGCGCCGCCGCACCCAGACGGAAAGGTCCGCTGAGACGCGGGGCAAGATCCTGGCGGTGACGCTGGATCTGGTGGATGAGGTGGGGCTCAGGGATACCACCACGACGCTGGTGGCGGAGCGGGCGGGTGTCTCCCGCGGGGCCTTGCTGCACCACTTTCCCAGCAAGACCCTGCTCTTGCAGGAATGCTACCGGACCATGCTGCGCCAGGCGACGGAGGACATCCACGCCATGGCCGTGGCCATCGATGCCGGCGACCTGGACATCGACGGGTTCCTCGATGCGCTGTGGGAGATCTTCTCTGGCCGCGTCTTCGCCGTGACCCTGGAGTTCATCACCGCCGCCCGCACCGATATCGACATCATGACGGCGGTGCGCTCCGTGGCCTCGGAATTCAACGCAGCGCTCGACGAGATCTGGGAGCGCTTCCAGGTGCGCAGCCCGCTCGCCCCGGCCGACCGCCGGCAGGCGCTGACCGCCACGCTGTGCCTGCTGCGCGGCATGGGCGTGCAATACGCCTGGCGGGTGGAGCCGGCCTATTTCGATGGGCTGCTGGACTTCTGGAAGAACCGCGTGCTCACCGCCATCCTGTCGCCGGCGCCGGCCGACGGCCAGGGCGGCGACAATCCCGTGCCGCTGCGTGCGGCCGGCCGGACCTGAGTACGGCCATGGACAAGATCATCGACAAGATCGACCACTGGGTTTCCCGCGCGCTGCTGGCGGTGGGCTGCCTGTTCCTCGTGCTGATGATGCTGCACGTGACCATCGACGTGGTGCTGCGGTCGGCCTTCAACTACCAGATGATCGGCACGCTGGAGACGACCGCCTACTATCACATGATCCTCGCGGTGTTCCTGCCGCTCGCCTATGTGGAGCGCCAGGGCGAATCCATCCGGGTGGACCTGTTCGTCCAATGGATGCCGCGGCCGGTCCAGCTCATCCTCTACCAGGTCGCCTGCCTGCTCGGGCTCCTCTACTTCGGCATCCTCGCCTACCAGTCCTTCAGGGACGCTTGGCGGGCGACCGAGCAGCTTGAGACCTTCATGGCGAACTTCCTGTTCTACATCTGGCCGTCGCGCTGGGCGCTGCCCATCGGCTTCGCCGCCGCGGCGCTGGCGGTGCTGTCGTGCAGCCTGCGCTCGCTTAGCCAGCGCCGGCCGCTTTGATCCTTCGCCCGCCGGACGACGGCGGGCTGCCCCAACCCTAGCGCCGGCGGGTGGATCCGCCGGCAGCCCGGAGGTGCGATGGACAACCTGGAGATCGGCGTCACCGGCATCGTCGTCGCCTTGGTGATGATCGCGATCCGCGTGCCCATCGGGGTGTCGCTCGGCCTGGTCTCGATCGGCGGCATCGCCGCCATGACCAACTACCGGGTGGCGCTCGGCATGGTCTCCGCGACGCCGTTCGACTTCGTCGGCAACTGGTCGCTGACGGCCGCCCCGATGTTCCTGCTGATGGGTTACATCTGCACGGCCACGCGGCTGACCGACGGGCTGTTCAACGCGCTGCGCATGTTCCTGGTGCGCCTGCCCGGCGGGCTGGCTATTTCCAGCGTCGGCGCGTGCGCCCTGTTCGCCGCGGCGTCGGGCTCGTCGGTGGCCACCGCCGCCGCCATGTCGCGCATCGCCGTGCCGCAGATGCTGCAGCACCGCTACGACAAGGGGCTGGCCACCGGCGTGGTGGCCGCGTCCGGCACGCTCGGCTCGCTGATCCCGCCCAGCGTGCTGATGGTGCTGTACGGCGTCTATGCCGAGGTGTCGGTGGGCCAGCTCTTCATGGCCGGCGTCATCCCCGGCATCGTCTCCGCCATCCTCTACGCGGTGATGATCGCCGTGCGGGTCAGGTTCCGCCCGGAACTGGCGGGACGCGTGAGCGCCCGTGACGCGGAGGCCCACCCGGAACTGGCCGGCTATGTGGACGAGCGCTTCACCTGGGCGGAAAAGCTGGAAGCGCTGAAGGAGGTGTGGCCGCTGCCGGTGCTGATCCTGGCGGTTCTGGGCGGCATCTTCGGCGGCGTGTTCTCGCCCACCGAGGCGGGCTCCGTCGGCGCCTTCTGCGCCTTCCTGGTGGCGCTCAGCCGCGGCCGGGTGAACCGCCAGACCATGCGCGAAGCCCTGGTGCAGACGGCCTCCAGCACCGCCAGCATCTTCCTCATCCTCATCGGTTCGGTGTTCTTCACCCGCTTCCTGGCGCTGAGCGGCGTGCCGGAGGCGTTTTCCGAACTCATCCTCGGCGTCAGCGATGCCACCTGGTGGGTGCTGCTGGCGGTTGCCGTGATCTACATCGTGCTCGGCATGTTCGTCGATCCGATCGGCCTGCTGCTGCTGACCCTGCCGCTGATCCTGCCGCTGGTGGGTGCCGATGGGGCGGGCTTCGACCTGATCTGGTTCGGCATCATCGTCATCAAGCTGCTGGAGATCGGGCTGGTGACGCCGCCAATCGGGTTAAACGTGTATATCATCAAGGGTGCACTCGGGAACCTGATCACCCTGGCCGAGGCGTTCCGGGGCATCTGGTGGTTCGTCGCCATGGACCTGGTCGCCCTGGTGCTGCTGATCGCGGTGCCCGCACTGTCCCTGTGGCTGCCTGGGCTGATGTATCAATAGGACGGAAAGCCGGGGATTTGCCGGCCATCGCGTAGAGGGAGTTCGCCTGCCATGCCGACCATCGTGTTCGAAAACGCTTCGGTGCTGGATACCGTTGCCGGAACGGTGCTGCCGGACCGCCACGTGCTGGTGCGCCAGGGCCGCATCGCCGCGGTGAGCGACGCGCCGATCGGCGCTGCGGAGGCGGGGTCGGACGCCCGGCGGATCGACCTGGGCGGCAAGATCCTGATGCCCGGCCTGTGCGACGGCCATGTCCACGTCACCGCCATCACCGCCAATTTCCCGCTGCTGCAGCGGCTGTCGCCGTTCTATGTGGCGCTGCGCTCCTCCAACGTGATGGAGGAGATGCTGCTGCGCGGCTTCACCACCGTGCGCGATGCCGGCGGCGGCGACCACGGGCTCGCCCAGGCCGTGGCGGAGGACCGGGTGCCCGGCCCGCGCATGCTGTATTGCGGCAAGGCGCTGTCGCAGACCGGCGGCCATGCCGACATGCGCAGCCCCGGCGAATGCCAGCACGTGGACGAGTGCTTCTGCTGTTCCGGCCTCGGCCGGGTGTGCGATGGGGTGCCGGAGGTGCGCCGGGCGGTGCGCGACGAGGTGCGCAAGGGCGCCACCCACATCAAGATCATGGCCTCGGGCGGCGTCTCCTCGCCCACAGACCGCATCGACAGCACCCAGTTCGCCGGCGAAGAGATCGACGCCATCATCGAGGAGTGCGAGGCGGCCAACATCTACGCCATGGCCCATGCCTATACCGCGCGCGCCATCGACCGGCTGATCGTGCGCGGCGTGCGCACCATCGAGCACGGCAACCTGATGGACGAGGGCACGGCCAAGCTGTTCCTGGAACACGGCGCCTATCTGGTGCCGACGCTGGCCACCTACCACGCCCTGGCGTCGGAAGGCGTGAAGTGCGGCCTGTCGCCGGACCTGCTGGGCAAGCTGCACGAGGTGCTGGACGCCGGCACCCGCGCGCTGGAGCTGGCCCACCGCGCGGGCGTCACCATGGTCTACGGCACCGACCTGCTGGGCGACATGCACCGCCACCAGCTCAACGAATTCCACCTGCGCAAGGAGGTGGTGGAGCCGGCCGAGCTGATCCGCCAGTGCACCGTGAACGCCGCCAAGGCCTTCATGGCCGAGGGCGATTTCGGCGTGGTGGCGGAAGGCGCGCGGGCCGACCTGCTGGTGGTGGACGGCAACCCGCTGGACGACATCAACCTGCTCACCCGGCCGGAAACCGCGTTGCTGGCCATCTTCAAGGGCGGCAAGGTCTACAAGGACCTGCTGGGCTGAGAGAGAGTTCGCCACGATGACGGATGCGGATGACGTGGAAGCCGTGGATGCGGCGGAGCATTTCGTTGCCTTTCGCACCCCGACTTTCCTGGTGGAAGGCGAAGGCCCGGTCATCCTCAGCCAGCCGCATGGCGGTACCTGGGTGCCCACACGGGTGGCCGACACGCTGAACGACACGGGCCGGGAGCTGGCGGATACCGATTGGGAAATTGGCACCCTCTACCCGGCACGGCCTCCCCTGGTGCCGGAACCGGCACCCACCGGGTGGCTGGCCCGCACCATGGGGCGGATCAAGCGCACAGAGAAACCGCCTTGCGTGAACGCCACGGTGGTTGCGGCCAGGGCGCACCGCTATGTGGTGGACTGCAACCGCCCGCCGGACGGTGCCAGCCTTTACCCCGGCCAGAACACCACCGGCCTGTGCCCGACCACGGATTTCGACGGCAAGCCGATCTACCTGCCCGGCAGGGAGCCCGACGCGGCGGAAATCGAACGGCGGCGGACGCTTTACCACGCGCCCTACCATGAAACCCTGGCCGCCCAAATTGCGCGGGTGAAGGCCAGCAACGGCGTGGCGCTGGTGTATGACTGCCACTCCATCCGTTCCAACATCCCCTACCTGTTTGACGGTGAGCTGCCGGTGCTGAACATCGGCACCGCGGGCGGCACCTCCTGCGATCCCGCCATTGAAGCAGTGGTGGTGGAAGCGGCCGAGGCATCCGGCTACTCCTGGGTGCTCAACGGCCGCTTCACCGGCGGCTGGACCACGCGCCACTACGGCCAGCCGAAAGAGGGCGTGCACGCCATCCAGATGGAAATTGCCCAGCGCGCCTATATGGAAGAGGCGGCGCCGTGGGATCTGGATTTCGACAAGGCGGCCCGGCTGACCGCGGTGCTGTGGCCGATGCTGGCACGGCTTGACGCGCTGGTGCGCACGCTTGCCAGATAGGCCGTTCCCACCCGGCCCAAGGACCTGCCTGCCATGATCGACCGCCTGCGCAATGCCCGCGCCGTCCGCGCCCCCCGCGGGTCGCAGATCTCCACCAAGTCGTGGCTCACCGAAGCGCCCTTGCGGATGCTGATGAACAACCTCGATGCCGAGGTGGCGGAGAACCCCAACGAGCTGGTGGTTTATGGCGGCATCGGCCGGGCAGCGCGGAGCTGGGAGGATTTCGACCGCATCGTCGCCAGCCTGAAATCGCTGGAGGGGGACGAGACGCTCTTGGTGCAGTCCGGCCGGCCGGTGGGCGTGTTCCGCACCCATGCCGATGCGCCGCGCGTGCTGATTGCCAATTCCAACATCGTGCCCCACTGGGCCAACTGGGCGCATTTCCACGAGTTGGACCGCAAGGGGCTGATGATGTACGGCCAAATGACGGCCGGAAGCTGGATCTATATCGGCACCCAGGGGATCGTGCAGGGCACCTACGAAACCTTCGTGGCGGCCGGCCGCAAGCACTATGGCGGCGACCTGCGCGACCGCTGGATCCTCACCGCCGGGCTGGGCGGCATGGGCGGCGCCCAGCCGCTGGCCGCCACCATGGCCGGCGCTTCGTGCATCGCCGTGGAGTGCGATCCCGACCGCATCGAGTTCCGCCTGCGCACCGGCTATGTGGACGCCAGTGCCGAAACGCTGGACGAAGCGCTGGAAATCGTCTCGCGCGCCCATACCGATGGCCGGCCGGTTTCCGTCGGCCTCCTGGGCAACGCCGCCGATGTGGTGCCCGACGTGGTGCGCCGCGGCCTGCGCCCGGACATCGTGACCGACCAGACCTCCGCCCACGATCCGGTGAACGGCTACCTGCCCCAGGGCTGGACCATGGCGGAATGGCGGGAAAAGCGGGAAAGCGATCCCGCCGCGGTGGAAGCGGCCGCGCGCGCGTCCATGAAGGTCCATGTGCAGGCCATGCTGGACCTGTGGAAGGCCGATGTGCCGACGCTGGACTACGGCAACAACATCCGCCAAGTGGCCTACGAGGAAGGGCTGGAGGACGCCTTCGCCTTCCCCGGCTTCGTGCCGGCCTATATCCGCCCGCTGTTCTGCCGCGGCATCGGGCCGTTCCGCTGGGCCGCCCTCTCCGGCGACCCGGAGGACATCTTCAAGACCGACGCCAAGGTGAAGGAGCTGATCCCCGACGATCCGCACCTGCACAACTGGCTCGACATGGCCCGCCAGCGCATCCACTTCCAGGGCCTGCC
>JAGQRL010000236.1:5578-12267 GCA_020425485.1 Rhodospirillaceae bacterium | reverse complement strand
GCCTCGTCGATCGACAGCGGTTCCACCAGCGGACTCAGGTCCCGCATCAGGGCGCGCACCTCGCGGCCGGCGGCGGCGTATTTGGCCATGTCGGGCTTGATCACCACGGCATCGGGGCAGGCCCGGAGCGCCTTGAACATGGGCATGGCCGAGCGAACGCCTGAGATTCGCGCCACGTAGCAGGCGGCGGAGACGACGCCGCGCTGGCCGCCGCCGACGATCACCGGGCGGTCGCGCAGCTCCGGCCGGTCGCGTTTCTCCACCGACGCATAGAAGGCATCGCAATCGAGATGGGCGATTGACAGGGCGTGCAGCTCGGGGTGGACGACCAGGCGCGGCGAGCCGCAGACCGGGCAGCGCCGCTGTGCCGCGGGTTCGGCGACGGCGGCCAGGCAGTCGCGGCACAGGCCCGAGGCTTCAGACGGGGGGTGCACGACAGCGTCGCTCCGCTATAATGCCGCAGTGCCGATTGCCGCGGCCAAAGGTAAACGATCCCGACGGTCCTGACCGTACCGGATGTGACGCTCCGCGGCGACGCGTCGCGATTCATGGGGCCCGCACGGTGTTCTGATCGGACCGATCCATTTCGCAATTTCAATCGGTTGTGCCTATCTCAGCAGACCTATACTTTGCTCCGCGAAGTGGGTCGACACGAAGGACTCGAACATGTCCAAGACTGTTCTAATCGTTGAAGATAATGAATTGAACATGAAGCTATTTCATGATCTTTTGGAAGCCAACGGCTACGATACTTTGCAGACCAAGGACGGCATGGAAGCGCTGCGCATGGCGCGGGAGCATCGGCCGGACCTGATCTTGATGGATATCCAGCTGCCGGAGGTGTCCGGCCTGGAAGTGACCAAGTGGCTCAAGGCCGATGACGAACTGAAGGCGATTCCGGTGATCGCGGTCACCGCCTTCGCCATGAAGGGCGACGAGGAGAAGATCCGCGAAGGCGGCTGCGAAGATTATCTGTCAAAACCGATATCTGTCAGCCTCTTCTTACGAACTGTTAAGAAACATCTGGAACAGTAGGTGCATGTCCGCACGGGTGCTAGTCGTCGATGACGTCCTTCCCAACGTCAAGCTTCTCGAAGCGAAGCTGACGCGGGAATATTTCGACGTCATCACGGCGTGCGACGGCCCGGAAGCCCTGGAAAAAAGCCTGTCCGGCGCGCCCGACATCATCCTGCTCGACGTGATGATGCCGGGCATGGACGGCTTCGAGGTCTGCCAAAAGCTTAAAGAGAATCACAAGACCGCGCACATCCCGGTGGTGATGGTGACGGCCTTGTCGGACACCGCGGACCGGGTGCGCGGGCTGAAGGCCGGCGCCGACGACTTCCTGACCAAGCCCGTCAACGACATCGCCCTGTTCGCGCGGGTGCGCTCGCTGGTCCGTCTGAAGATGATGATGGACGAGTGGCGCATGCGCCAGAACACGTCCGGCGAGCTGGGCGTGCTGTCGTCGGAAACCGTGGAGGCGGACGAAACCGCCGACGGCGCCACCATCCTGGTGGTGGAGGACAGCGCCATCGATCTGGAGCGGGTGACCCAGACGCTGTCGGAAGGCGGCGACACGGTGATGACCGCCGATACCATCAAGGACGGGCTCGACCGGGCGATGGCCGACGACGAGCCGGAGCTGATCATCGTCAGCCTCACCTTGCTGCAGGAAGACGGGTTGCGCCTGTGCTCGCAGCTCCGCAGCCACGAACAGACCCGCCAGACCCCGGTGCTGCTGCTGGCCGACGAGTCGGACATGCAGCGCGTCGCCAAGGGGCTGGAGCTGGGCGCCAACGACTATCTGCTGAAGCCGATCGACCGCAACGAGCTGATGGCGCGGGTGCGCACCCAGATCCGGCGCAAGCGCTACCAGGACCGGCTGCGCTCCAACTACGAGGAAAGCCTGTCGATGGCGCTGACGGACGGGCTGACCGGCCTGTTCAACCGGCGCTACCTCAACGTCCACATGGCGCGCACGATCGGCCGCATCGCGGAAACCCGCAAGCCGGTGTCGGCCATCATGTTCGACATCGATTTCTTCAAGCGCACCAACGACACCTACGGCCACCAGGCGGGCGACGAGGTGCTGAAGGAAGTCGCCCAGCGGGTGTCCCGCAACCTGCGACATTTCGACATGGTGGCGCGCTACGGCGGCGAGGAATTCGTGGTGATCATGCCCGATGCAGCACCGGAAGCGGCGGCCATGGTGGCCGAACGCCTGCGCCAGCGCATCGACGGCGAGGCGTTCCACCTGTCCGATCCCGACCTGCCGGACATCCACGTGACCATCAGCCTGGGCGTCGCCGCCACCGACGAGGCGGAGTATTCGCCCGATGCGCTGATCAAACGGGCCGACGAGTGCCTGTACGAAGCCAAGCACAACGGCCGCAACTGCGTGGTGGTGGACCGCGGCGACGGGCCGGACGTCTACCAGATGCCGGTGGCCATGTAGGCCGGCCGGCTGCTGACCCCCCTCCGTTCGCTCTGAACCTCCAAACCTACTGGCCCGCCAGGGCTGCCCGCGTCTCTGCCGGGGACAGGTGTTCCACCACCTGGACCAGGTCGTGGAGCGCGATCTGCGGATAGTGCTCGCGCATGCCCGCAAGCAGCACGGCATCGGGCCAGACGTCCTGCTTGCCCACCTGGGCGGCGGCGGCGGACAGCGGCACGTCGGTGCATCGGGTCACCATCACCACGACCGTGCGGCTGGGATTGCCATTGCAGACATAGGTCATGGGGCCCGGCACGATGCGCGGCTCGCGCCAGCGGATGGTGTGGGTCTTCTCGCCCCTCAGAATGGCTCCGAACAGCCGATCGACGACCTTGAGGGACTGCATGGGGCAAGGGCTCATTGCGCGGCTCCCTGCGCGTGGAGAGTGCTCGGCACCGCCTCTGCCGACCCCACAACGCAAAACCGGCCGCGGCGGTGTGCCGGGGCCGGCGGTTGCTGCCGGGCAAGGGGCGCAGAGCGGCCGTCAGGCGGCCGCCCGCAAGCCTACTTGATCTTGCCTTCCTTGAACTCCACGTGCTGCCGCGCAATCGGGTCGTACTTGCGCTGGGTCAGCTTTTCCGTGGTGTTCTTGGTGTTCTTCTTGGTGACGTAGAAATAGCCCGTGTTCGCGGTGCTATTCAGGCGGATTTTGATGTTTGCCGGCTTTGCCATCGATCGGACCTTCGGTTGCGCAAGCGGTCGCGCGGGCAGTGTCTCGAGCGCGTGACACTATGGTCTGCCCCGCGATTGTCAAGTGCAGTGTCGGCCGGGCGGCTGCCCGGCCCGGCCCGCGGCAGCGGCCCTGCTACTGGGCCGCCGCCAGGGTGGCGGCGGGTGCTGTGTCGAGCGCCCGGGCGAACAGGTTCTGGTCCTCCAGCAGCTGGATGGCCACCTCGATATCCAGATCGCTGTCATGCTCGTGCCAGGGGCAGGCTTCGCGCAGTTCGCGCAGCGCGTCGTCGTCGTCCGCGGCGCGCTGGCGCTGGTCCAGCAGCATGTCCGGCGTGGGAATGGTGCCGGAGCGGAAGGCCTGGATGATGGTCCCGGCATCGCCCAGCCCGCTGGAGGTGCAGATCGTCGGCGTCACGCCCTGGCGGTGGATGGTGATGCCCGCCGGCCCGTAGATGCGGCTCCAGGTGAGGAACAGCTCGCCGCCGTTGGGCAGGCGCGACACCGTCTGCACGCTGCCCTTGCCGAAGGAGGACGAGCCCACCACCACGGCGCGCCCGGTATCCTGCAAGGCCGCGGCGACGATTTCCGCACCGGAGGCCGAGCGGCTGTCCACCAGCACCACCATGGGCAAGCCGTCCGCCAGGTCGCCGCCGCTGGCGGGGAAGCGCTGGAAGCTGTCCGGGTGGCGGCCGCGGGTGGTGATGATGTCGCCCGACTGGATGAACAGGTCGGCCAGCCCAACCGACTGGTCCAGCAGCCCGCCGGGGTTGCCACGCAGATCCAGGATCAGCCCGGTGCCGCCCGACCATTGCAGCTCCGCCAGCAGGTCGCCCAGCACGTCGCGCGCCTGTTCCAGCGTGCCGGCGTTGAAGCGGGAGATCCGCATGATGCCGATGCCGTCGCGGATTTCGGACTCGACCGTGTCGATGATCACCTGGGCGCGGCGCATGGAGATGGTGCGCAGGTTGCCGTCGTCGCCGCGCACCGTGACGGTAACCACGGTGCCGATGGGGCCGCGCAGATGGTGCGCCAGGTCCTGCAGGGTCCAGCCGGTGGTGGGCTGGCCGTCCACCGCCACGAACACGTCGCCGACGCGGACGCCGGCGGCTTCCGCCGGGCTGCCGTCGAACACGTCCTCCACGAAGCCGAAGCCGGCGGCATCGTCGAAATTCAGCAGCAGGCCGACGCCGCCATAGCCATCGCGCGAGGCGCGCTCGGCTTCCGCCTCCTCGGCGTTGACGTAGCGGGAATACGGGTCGAGGTCGCCGACGATGGCATCGAACACCGCTTCGTAGATCGCTTCCGATCCGGCCTCGGCCACCAGCGGCGAGGCGGCGGCGGCATCCTGTACCGCGGCGGTGGCGATCGCCGCCCAGGCCGCACTGTCGTAGGCGTCGGCACTGGAGTAGCTGCCCACCAGCTCGTCGCCCCGCAGCAGGTCCAGGTGGTTGCCCGCCCGGAGCGCGTGGATGTCCGGATCGATGCCGGACAGCCCGTCGAGTCCGTCCAACGTCAGGTCGCCCAGGTCCACCGCTTCCAGGTAGATGTCGGCCATGCGGTCGTAACCGACAGTGAACACCGGGTCGGTCGGCCCGCGGTCGGCGGCCAGATCCGGCGTTGCTGCCACGTCTGCGGGGGCAGGCGCGCCATCAGCGGCACAACCGGCGATGGTGGCCAGCACAATCAGTCCGGCAAGCGGTTTGGTCAGCCAGGCACAGGGCAGTCGCGTCATTCTCGATCCCACCGGTCCCACGTAGACAACCGATCCGACGGTCGATAGGGCAGCGCCACTGTGGGGATTTTTGGGCGGCCCGTCACCGAACGAAGTGGATCGATTCTCCCGCCACGGCAACCCGTGATGGAACGCCCGGGATCAACGGCGTCGCTTTCCCCGCTGCGGCGGGCGGCCGCGCGGCCGGGCGGCGTGTGCGCCGGGCACCATGGCGCGGGGCGCCAGCTCGCCGGGTGCGCCCTCGTCGGCGTCCACCAGGTTGAGCAGGCAGCCGCCGGTCAAGGGTTCGGCCTGCACCAGCCGCACGGTCACCGGCGCCCCCAGGCCGAACACCCGGCCCCAGCGGCGCCCCACCAGGCAATGGGCGGCCTCGTCATGGTGGTAGAAATCGTCGGGCAGGGTGGAAACGGGCACCAGCCCGTCCGCCCCCGTTTCGGCCAGCCGCACGAACAGGCCGAAGCGGGTCACCCCCATGATGCGGCCGGAAAACACCTCGCCAATCCGGCCCATCAGGAAGGCGGCGGTGAAACGGTCCACCGCTTCGCGTTCCGCCGCCGCGGCTCGCCGTTCGGTGACGGAGATATGCTCGGCCACCTCTTCCAGCCGTTCCTGCTCCTCCTCGGTGGTGCCGTCGGAGCCGAGCGAGAACCGGCGGATCAGCGCGCGGTGCACGGTCAGGTCGGCGTAGCGGCGGATCGGCGAGGTGAAATGGGCGTAGAGCGGCAGCGCCAGCCCGAAATGCCCGATATTGTCCGGGCTGTAGGCGGCCTGGGCCTGGGAACGCAGGATCAGCTCGTTGACGAGCGGCGCCTGGGCGGTGCCGCGCACGCGGTCCAGCACCTGGGTGAAGGCGCGCGGCCGGATCACCTGGCCCTTGGCCAGCCGGTAGCCAAGCGGCGACAGGGCATCGCGCAGGGCATCCAGCCGCGTCGGGTCGGGCGCGTCGTGCACCCGGTAGATGCAGCCGAGCCGGCTGCCCGCCAGCGACTCGGCGGCCGCCACATTGGCGGCGATCATGAACTCTTCGATCAGCCGGTGGCTGTCGAGCCGCGTGCGTTCGGCAATGCCGACGACGTGGCCGTCCTCGCCGATGCGCACCACCCGTTCCGGCAAGTCGAGGTCCAGCGTGCCGCGGGCCTCGCGCGCCTTGGAGAGGGCCGCGAAGGCGCCGTAGAGGAGGGCGATGGCGGTGTCCAGCAGGGCGGCCGTGGTTTCGTCCGGGCTGCCGTCGCGCGCCGCCTGCACCTGTTCGTAGGTGAGCCGGGCGTGCGAGCGCATGACGCCGCGGCGGAAGCGGTGGCGGCTGAGGTTGCCGTCGCCGTCGATCCACAGGTCGGCGGCTAGGCACAGCCGTTCTTCGCCCGGCACCAGGGAGCACAGCCCGTTGGACAGCGCTTCGGGCAGCATCGGCACCACCCGGTCGGGCAGGTAGACGCTGTTGCCGCGCTTTTCCGCCTCGCGGTCGAGCGGGCTGCCGGCCGGCACGTAGTGGGCGACATCGGCGATGGCCACCACCAGGTGCCAGCCCTCGCCGTCGGGCTCCGCCCACACCGCGTCGTCGAAGTCCCGCGCATCGGCCCCGTCGATGGTCACCAGCGGCAGGCCGGTCAGATCGGTGTAGCCCTTGGGCACCTCGAAGCGGGCGCGGGCGGCCTGGTCTGCCGCTTCGGCCGGGAATTCGGTGGGGATGCCGGCGCCGTGGATGGCCAGCAGGCTGAACACCCTGGGGTCGTCGGCCTTGCCCAGGCGTTCGGCTATGCGCACGCGGGCCGGGTGCAGGCGGCCGCG
>JAGQRL010000236.1:0-5416 GCA_020425485.1 Rhodospirillaceae bacterium | reverse complement strand
TCGTCCAGCGCCTTCAGCACCTTGCCGGCATAGCTGCCGTCCGGCTGCTGGCGCAGGCGCACCAGGGCGCGCTGGCCGGCTGAGAGGGCGGCACCCGGCCGGCTTTCCGGGGCGATGAAGATGCGCGGCGGCGGCCCGTCGGCCTCTTCCCAGCGGTCGGGGAAGGCCGTCGCCTCGCCGTCCAGGTCCACCGAGCGCACCCGCACCACGGTGACGGAGGGCAGCGCTTCCGGCTTGGCCAGGCGCCGGCCGCGGCCGCGGTCCACCTCGCCCGCCGCTTCGATCTCGCGCAGCAGGTCCTTGAAGCGGGGGCGGTCCTCCACCTGGATCTGGAAAGCCCGCACCAGGTCGCGCTTGGTCAGCGGCGTCGGGCTTTCGGCGATGAAGCGCACCACCTCGTCGCGGCTGGGAAAGGGGCCGGCTTTCTTGCGGGCCAAATCAGCTCCTGGGTCCGATCCTGGGGACTAGCTCTTGGCGGTCTTGGCGCGGGCGGCGGCCGGCTTTGCGGTAGCCGTCTTGGCCGTAGCCTTCGCTGCGCCCGCCTTGGCGGTAGCGGTCTTGGCCGTGCCAGTCTTCTTGGCAGTCTTGGCCTTGGCGGGCTTGGCGTCCTTCTCCGTCGTCTTCTTGGCGTCGGACTTCGCCGTCGCCGCCTTGCCCGATTTGGCGGATTTGCCGGGTTTGGCGGCCGCGGCCTTCTTGCCCTTGGCCCCGCGGCCGCCGCCGCGGCCGCCGCCATTGGCTTCGCGCGCCGCGATCAGGCGCACCGCCTCCTCCACCGTCAGCTCGGCATATTCGGTCCCCTTGGGCAGGGTAACCTTGGTCTTGCCGAACAAGATGAAGGGGCGCTGCGGCCCCTGGTAGATGACGATCTCGCCACCGCCGTCGGGATGGTCGCCCAGCACCCGTAGCGGCGACAGCAGCTCCACCGCGCGGTTCATGCCGATGGTCAGCACGTCCTCGTCCGACCCCAGCGACCAGAAGCGGTTCTGGTATTTCAGGTACGGCCCGAAGCGGCCGACATTTGCCTCGATGGGGTCGCCGGTTTCCGGGTGGTGGCCGACCGTGCGGGGCAGCGCCAGGGCTGCCACCGCCTGCTCCAGGGTAACGGTGTTGGGATCGCTGCCCGGCGGCAGCGAGGCGCGCTTGGGCTTGGCCCCGTCGCCGCCTTCGCCGAGCTGGACATAGAGCCCGTAGGGGCCGCTGCGCACGGAGATCGGCTCACCGGTTTCCGGGTGGTCGCCCAGCAGGCGGGGAAGCTGGGCGGCGGCCTCGCCCTCGCCATTGCCGTTGGGTACTTCCAAGGGCCGGGTGAAGCGGCATTCGGGGTAGTTGGAACAGCCGATGAAGCCGCCGGAGCGGGCGAACTTGATGCCCAGCCGCCCGGCCTTGCAGGCGGGGCAGTGCCGCGGATCGGTGCCGTCCGCCTTTGGCGGGAAGAAGTGCGGCCCCAGCGCTTGGTCGATCACGTCGATCACGGCACTGATGGTCAGATCCTTGGTGCCGCCGACCGCCGCGGAGAACTCCGTCCAGAAATTGCGCAGCACCGTCCGCCAGTCGATCCGCCCGCCGGAGATGTCGTCGAGCTGCTCTTCCATCTGGGCGGTGAAGTCGTACTCCACGTAGCGGCGGAAGAAGGCGGTGAGGAAGGTGGTGACGAGGCGGCCGCGGTCCTCCGGCACGAAGCGGCGCTTTTCCAGCCGCACATAGTCGCGGTCCTGCAGCACCTGGAGGATCGAGGCGTAGGTGGAGGGCCGGCCGATCCCCAGCTCTTCCAGCCGCTTCACCAGGCTGGCTTCGGTGTAGCGCGGCGGCGGCTGGGTGAAGTGCTGGATGGGGTCGATCTTGCGGGCGTCCATCGCCTCGCCGGTGGCAAGCGGCGGCAGCCGGCCGTTCTCTCCGCGGTCGTCGCCGGTGTCGTCGCGGCCCTCTTCGTAGACGCGCAGGAAGCCATCGAACTTGACCACGGAGCCGGTGGCCCGCAGCACCGCGGCACCGTCGTCGGACGCAATGTCCACCGTCATCTGGTCGAGCACGGCCGGCGCCATCTGGCAGGCGATGGTGCGCTTCCAGATCAGGTCGTAGAGCCGCAGCATGTCGCGGTCGAGCACATGGGCAAGCTGGTCTGGGCGCCGCTTGGGGTCGGTGGGGCGGATCGCTTCGTGGGCTTCCTGGGCGTTCTTCTGGGCCGACTTGTAGGGGATCGGCTTGGCCGGCAGGTAGGCTTCGCCGTAGCCGCTGCCGATCACCTGGCGCACCGCGGTCACCGCCTCGCCGGCAAGCTGCAGCCCGTCGGTCCGCATATAGGTGATCAGGCCCACCGTCTCGCCGCCCAGATCGACGCCCTCGTAGAGCTTCTGGGCGGTGCGCATGGTCTGCGTGGCGCCGAACCCAAGCTTGCGGGAGGCTTCCTGCTGCAGCGTGGAGGTGGTGAAGGGCGGCGCCGGGCGGCGGCGCACCTCCTTGGTTTCCAGGCTGCGGACGGCGTAGCTGAGGGGCGCCAGCCGGTCGGCGATGGCGCGGGCATCGGTTTCGCTGCCGATGTCGAACTTGTCGAGCTTGCGGCCGTCCAGATGGGTCAGGCGGGCGCTCACGTCGGCCCCGGCGGTGGAGCGCAGCAGGGCTTCGATGGTCCAGTACTCGCGCGCCGTGAAGCTTTCGATCTCCGCTTCCCGCTCGGCGATCAGGCGCAGGGCAACGGACTGCACGCGGCCGGCCGAGCGCGAGCCCGGCAGCTTGCGCCACAGCACCGGCGACAAGGTGAAGCCCACCAGATAGTCCAGCGCCCGGCGCGCCAGATAGGCTTCCACCAGCTCGCGGTTCACGTCGCGCGGGTGGGCGATGGCGTCAAGCACCGCGGACCGGGTGATCTCGTTGAAGGTGATCCGCTTGATGTCGACGTCCTTCAGCCGGCTCTTGTCGGAGAGCAGCTCCTGGACGTGCCAGGAAATCGCCTCGCCCTCGCGGTCGGGGTCGGTGGCCAGAAGCACGCGCTGGGCGGATTTGGCGGCCTTGGCGATCTCCGACATGTGCTTCTTGGAGCGGTCGGCCACCGCCCAGTCCATGGCGAAGTCTTCGTCGGGCCGCACCGAGCCGTCACGCGGGGGCAGGTCGCGCACGTGTCCGTAGCTGGCCAGCACCTGGTAGTCCGGGCCAAGGTACTTGTTGATCGTCTTGGCCTTGGCCGGCGATTCGACAATGACCAGAGTGTTGGCCGCCACGGCTCCCCCAAATGGCAAGTGATGGTGCTCGGGGCTGACGGCCCGGCGGACGCGATCTACACCAAGGCCACCCGGTTGCCCGGCAGGCGCTCCACCCGCCCGGCCAATTCCAGGTCGAGCAGCACCGTCCAGACGACGGCGGCAGACAATTGGCAATCCCGGATCAGTTCGTCAACATCGCTCGGGGTTGGCGACATCGCCTGCAGCAGCCGGTCGCGGGCCTTCGCCAGCTCCGCGTCGGCCAGGGATGGGCCGCCCGGCGGCGGGGTGTAGGCGTCGCGCGCCCGCTCCGCCAGCGGTGCCGTCTGGCGGATCAACTCGGAAATCACGTCGTCAGCTTCCTGCACCAGCACCGCCCCCTTGCGGATCAGGTCGTTGGTGCCCTGGGCGCGGGGATCGAGCGGCGAGCCGGGCACGGCGAACACCTCGCGGCCCTGCTCGGCGGCCAGCCGGGCGGTGATCAGCGAGCCGGAGCGGCGGGCCGCTTCCACCACCACAACGCCGAGCGAGAGCCCGCTGATGATGCGGTTGCGCCGCGGGAAGTGGCGGCCCAAGGGCTCCGCCCCGCACGGCGCTTCGGACACCAGGGCGCCGGTTTCGGCCAGGCGGGCGTGCAAACCGGCGTTTTCCGGCGGGTACACCACATCGACCCCGCCGGCGAGCACGCCCACGGTGCCGGTGTCGAGCGCGCTGCCATGGGCCGCCGTGTCGATCCCGCGGGCCAGGCCGGACACCACGACATAGCCGGCCCGCCCCAGGGCCGCCGCCAGGTCGCGCGCCAGCTTGCGGCCGTTGGTCGACGCGTTGCGGGCGCCGACGATGGCCACGCAGGGGCGCACCAGCAGGTGCAGGTGGACGAGGACCGAGAGCACCGGCGGCGCATCCTCGATGGCGGCGAGCGCTTCCGGGTAGTCCGGTTCCGGCAGGGTGACGAGGCGCCCGCCCAGCTTCGCCAGGCGGTCGAGATCGGCGGCGATGTCGGACGCGCTGGGTGGCCGCAGCGGCTTGCGCCGCCCGCCGCGCTGGGCGAGTTCCGGCAGCGCCTCCAGCGATGCCTGGGCCGACCCGTAGCGGGACAGCAGGGTGCGATAGGTGATGGGCCCCACCGTTTCTGTGCGGGCGAGACGGACGCGCGCCTGCCGCTCACGATCACTGACGGTGGAAACATCGTCCCGCATGGGGGATTTCTAAGCGGCATGGATCGGCGGATCAACGCTGCAAAGGCGTGGCACGGAGCGGGGCCTTGTCGACATGCCGCAGGCGCGAACGTTGACGCACGGCCAAGGCTGTCCCATCGTTAACCAGGGCGTGGAGGATACGGAATGGCCATCTCCCAGATCACGCCATCGGCGCCTTCGCATGACCCGACGCATCACGGCAGCTCGCAGCGGCAGTCGCCTGGCGAGCCGGACCAGCCCATGCGGCATCCGGCCGCCGAGCAGCAGGCGGCGGCGGCCGGCGAGCGGCGGCGCTTTCGGCGCATCCCCAGCAGCGGGCTGCGGGTGGCGATCGACGGAACGGAATACCCGGTGCTGGACCTCAGCGTCGGCGGCTTCCGCGTACGCCCCTACGCCGGCAAGCTGACGTCGGGCGATCAGTTCGCCCTCAGGTTCCGCGTTCTCGTCAGCGGCAGCGTGGCGGAATTCCGCGGCAGCGGCAAAGTGCTGCGGCGCGACGGCGACGACCTGACGGCCGTCTACGCCACCAACAACCCGAAATTCTACCAGGGGCTGATGCGCTACATCGCCCAGGAAGCGGCCTTGCGGCTGTCCTACCACGACACCGGCAAGGCCAGCGAAGTGTCGGACCCGGCATTCGTCGAGACCTCGGCCTAGAGTCGCCTTTGGCGGAGTCGGCACCAGCCCTCGCCCCCACCCGGCCACCCAACCCATTGTAAACTATTGGGTGGCCGGGTGGGGGCGAGGGCTGGTGCCGTCAAGAACCTGAGGCGCTCCAGGGTGCTTGCGCAGCCCGTGGACTCACGCCGGCGGCTCGGCCGGGGCGGCGACGGGCAGGCCCCAGGCGACCACCGTCTGGTCGCGGCCGCGCACCGCCAGTTCGCCGAGCGGTGCGAAATCGGCCACCTCGCCGGCACCGCCGGCATGCACGGCATCGTGCACCGGGGCGGTGATGACGATGCGGCAATCGTGGTCGCGGCACGCCCGTTCCATGCGGCTGGCCAGGTTCACCGCGTCGCC
>JAGQRL010000235.1:518-1788 GCA_020425485.1 Rhodospirillaceae bacterium | reverse complement strand
CGCTCCACCGTCGGCACGGTGACGGAGATCTACGACTATATGCGCCTCTTATGGGCGCGCGTCGGCGTACCCTATTCGCCGGCCACCGGGCTGCCCATCGAAAGCCAGACGGTCACGCAGATGGTGGACCGCATCGCCGCCCTGCCGGAAGGCACGCGGCTCTACCTGCTGGCCCCCATGGTGCGCGGCCGCAAGGGGGAATACCGCAAGGAGCTGCAGGACCTGCGCAAGCGCGGCTTCCAGCGCGTCAAGATCGACGGCACGCTCTACGACATCGAGGACGCGCCGGCGCTCGACAAGAAGCGCAAGCACGACATCGAAGTGGTGGTGGACCGGCTGGTTGTGCGCCCGCCGCTGGGCAACCGGGTGGCCGACAGCGTGGAAATGGCGCTGGGCCTGGCCGATGGCCTGTGCATCGCGGAGAACGCAGACGACCAAAGCCGCATCCTGTTTTCCGCCAAGTTCGCCTGCCCGGTTTCCGGCTTCACCATCGACGAGATCGAGCCGCGCCTGTTTTCCTTCAACAACCCGCACGGTGCGTGTCCCGCCTGCGACGGGCTGGGCGTGAAGCTGGTGTTCGATGAAAGCCTGGTGGTGCCGGACGATGCGCTCAGCCTCTACGACGGTGCCATCGCCCCCTGGGCCAATTCGTCGAGCCAGTACCAGTCGCAAACCCTGGATGCCATTGCCCGCCACTACGGCGTGTCCACCCGCACCGCGTGGTGCGAACTGCCGGACAAGGTGCGCGACGCCATCCTCAACGGCTCGGGCACCGACAAGATCGTCTTCCGCTACGAGGACGGGCTGCGCACCTACGAAACCACCAAGCGCTTCGAAGGCATTCTGCCCAACATGGAGCGGCGCTATCGGGAGACGGACAGTGCCTGGGTGCGCGAGGAGCTGGGGCGCTACCAGCGCTCGCGCCCCTGCGAAGCCTGCCAGGGCCAGCGCCTGAAGCCGGAAGCGCTGGCGGTGAAGGTGGGCGCGCTGACCATTTCGGAGACCACGGAGAAGTCCATCGCCGAGGCGGCGGCGTGGTTTGCCGGGCTGACCGACACGCTGGGCGAGCAGCAGAAGGCCATCGCCGGGCGCATCCTGAAGGAAATCAACGAGCGGCTGGGTTTCCTGGAAGCCGTCGGGCTCACCTACCTCACCCTCAACCGCAACTCCGGCACGCTGTCTGGCGGGGAAAGCCAGCGCATCCGCCTAGCCTCGCAGATCGGCTCGGGCCTGACGGGCGTGCTCTATGTGCTGGACGAGCCCTCCATCG
>JAGQRL010000235.1:0-472 GCA_020425485.1 Rhodospirillaceae bacterium | reverse complement strand
ACCTCGGCAACACGGTGATCGTGGTGGAGCACGACGAGGACGCCATCCGCGAAGCCGACCATGTGATCGACATGGGGCCGGGGGCCGGCGTGCACGGCGGCGAGGTGGTGGCCCACGGCACGCCGGCCGCCATCATGCAGTCGCCCGCCAGCCTCACCGGCCAGTACCTTTCGGGCATGCGGCAGATCCCGGTGTCGCCCGCACGGCGGCCGGGCCGGCCGGACCAGGTGCTGCGGGTGAAGGGGGCGCGCGGCAACAACCTGAAATCCATCGATGCCGATTTTCCGCTCGGCACCTTCACCTGCGTCACCGGCGTTTCCGGCGGCGGCAAGAGCACGCTGGTGGTGGAAACGCTCTACAAGGGGCTGGCGCGCATGCTCCACCGCGCCCGCGAGCTGCCGGCCGACCACGACGCCTTCGAGGGCGTGGAGCACATCGACAAGATCATCGATATCGACCAGTCGCCCATCGG
>JAGQRL010000234.1 GCA_020425485.1 Rhodospirillaceae bacterium | reverse complement strand
TGCATATGCGCAAGGTGCCGCTGGCACCGGACGTGGATGCCCGCATCATCGCCCGCGGCACGCCGGGCTTCTCCGGTGCCGACCTTGCCAACCTGGTGAACGAAGCCGCCCTGATGGCTGCCCGCAAGGGCCGCCGGGTGGTCGGCCAGCAGGAGTTCGAGGAGGCCAAGGACAAGGTCATGATGGGCACGGAGCGCCGCTCCATGGTCATGACCGACGAGGAGAAGAAGCTGACGGCCTATCACGAGGCCGGGCACGCCGTGGTGGCGCTGCACGAGCCGGCGTCGGACCCCATCCACAAGGCCACCATCATCCCGCGCGGCCGTGCGCTGGGCATGGTGATGCGCCTGCCGGAAACCGATCGCCTGTCGCTGCGCCGCGACAAGGCCATGGCCGATCTGACGGTCGCCATGGGCGGGCGCATCGCCGAGGAGCTGGTGTTCGGGGCGGACAAGATCACCTCAGGTGCCTCCGGCGACATCCGCATGGCCACCCAGCTCTCCCGCTCCATGGTCACCCAGTGGGGCATGAGCGACAAGCTCGGCATGCTGCAATACGCCGCACCGGAGGAGGAGGTGTTCCTCGGCCATTCGGTGGCGCGCCAGCAGAACATGTCGGACGCCACGGCCAACATGGTGGACCAGGAGATCCGGCGGTTCGTCGACGAGGCCTATGCACGGGCCAAGAAGACGCTGACCAGCCACCGCGACGAGCTGGAGAAGATCGCCCAGGCGCTGCTGGAATACGAAACCCTGGACTACGAGGATATCCAGGCCCTGATGCGCGGCGATCCCATCGTGCGCAACGAGCCGGAAGATCCGGCCCCGCCGCCGCCGCCACGCAAGTCCGGCGCGCGCTCCTCGGTGCCCACCGGTGGCAGCCGCGGTGGCATCCATCCCGAACCGCAGCCGGGCTCGTAGCCCCGGCAGCCAGGCCGAAGCACAAGGGGCGCCCCACCGGGCGCCCCTTTTTGTTTGGTATCCGTCTGCCCGCCGGCCCCTCAGAGGGCCGAGGTGACGTCGGTGAGGGCGAAATCATTGCCCTTGAACAGCAACGGCAGCCCCATCTCCATCGCCAGGGCATAGGCGAAGCAATCGCCGAGGTTGAGGCGGGCGGGGTGCCTTCCCTTGCCGAAATCCTGATAGGCGCGTCGGGCGAGGCGGCCCTGGGCCGTGCTCACCGGCTCGATCCTGATCTTCAGTAGATCTACCAATGCCTCGAAGCGATGAATGGGGCGCGCCGCATCGAGCCCATCGACGTTGATCGCAACCTCCAGCCAGTTCACCACTGAGATGTGCAGACGCGATGCCGCCGCCAACGCTTCGGCAAAACGCTCAGCGTCCGGCTCATCGAGGAGGATCGCCAGCAAGGCCGAAGCGTCGACGATCACTTTGGCAGTCCGTGCTCGTCATAGAGTTCGGCGTGATCACTGGATTTGGCGCCCTTGGGCATGTAGGCCGCCACTTCGCGGCCGATGGCGAGGATCGCTTCGACGGTCCGCTCCTGCGTTGGCGGACTGGTTTGCTCCAATCGAGCCAGCTTCTCGTCGATGGCGTCCGCCACGGCGGCCGTAATGGTTCGCCCTGTGGCCGCAGCCAGGGCCTTGGCCTTGCGATGGACCTCCTCGTCTTTGATGTTCAACGGCATCGAATTTCCTCCTTTCCTGAATCTAGGAGGAAAGGAGGATTTCGGCAATGTGTGCGACGCCTTGCACCGCCGCCAGTGGCGCGGGATGGTCGGGCGCGTGCACCTTCGCCCAACCACGGACCTGCCCATGACCCGCGACCTCTACCTCGCCCCGGTGCCGGACTCGGCCGGTGCCCCCGGCAGCTTCCACCGGGTGCATGTGCTGGCCCGGCTGGACGGGGCTGTCACCCGGCTGACCCTGCCGGCCGACATCGTGGTGGAATGGGCCGATGACCAGGGGCTGGCGGGGACGGCCGACCTGCTGGCGGCGATCGTCCGGCCGCGCGGCCCCTTCGCCGGCCTGGCCCTCGACCGGCCGCGGCTGATGGGCGTGGTCAACGTGACGCCCGACAGCTTTTCCGACGGCGGCGACCTGGCCTCGCCCG
Source organism: Rhodospirillaceae bacterium (assembly GCA_020425485.1). Classification (GTDB taxonomy): domain Bacteria; phylum Pseudomonadota; class Alphaproteobacteria; order DSM-16000; family Inquilinaceae; genus JACKIH01. Next base: position 8,714 of record JAGQRL010000234.1, on the reverse strand, counting down.
CAGCCGCCATCGCCCACGGCCTGGCGCTGCGCGATGCCGGGGCCGACATCCTCGACGTCGGCGGGGAGTCGACGCGGCCGGGGGCAAACCCCGTCTCCATCGACGAGGAACTGGCCCGCGTGCTGCCCGTGGTGTCGGGGCTGGCCGCCGCCGGCGCCTGCGTTTCCATCGACACCCGCAACGCCGCGGTGATGCAGGCGGCCCTGGAGGCGGGCGCCCGCATCGTCAACGACATCACCGCGCTCACCGGCGATCCCCAGGCGCTGGCCGTGGTGGCGGCCCGCCGCTGCCCGGTGGTGCTGATGCACATGCTGGGCGAGCCGCGCACCATGCAGGCCGATCCGCGCTACGGCCATGTGACCTGCGATGTGTTCGACCACCTGGAAGGCCAAGTGGCGGCCTGCCGGGCGGCCGGGCTGGCGGTCGACGACATCGCCATCGATCCCGGCATCGGCTTCGGCAAGACGGTGGCGCACAACACCACCCTGCTGCGCGACGCCGGCTTCTTCCTCGGCCTCGGCGGGCCGGTGCTCTACGGCGTCTCGCGCAAGACCTTCATCGGCAAGCTCAGCCGCGGCGAGGCGCCCAAAGAGCGGGTGGCCGGTTCCATCGCCGCCGGCCTGGCGGCAGTGGCCCGCGGCGCCCACATCCTGCGCGTCCACGACGTGGCGGAAACCGCGCAAGCCCTAGCGGTATGGTCGGCTATTGGCGCGTCGGAGCCCGACGCTGCAAGCTGACCGGCCACCTCCGCCCGGCTGCTTGACCTTCTGCGGGAATCCGCCATTGTTGGGGCCATGAGCGCGCATGGATCGCAAACCGAGTGGCTGTTCGATGCCATTCTTCACCCCAACCAGAGCCTGAGCCGGCGCGGCTTCGCCATCTTCATGGCGGTGCTGGGGCTGTTCAGCTTCGCGCTGGGCGCCTTCTTCCTGTCCCGCGGGGCCTGGCCGATCTTCGGCTTCTACGGCCTGGAGGTGCTGGTCATCTACCTGGCGCTCAAGGTCAACCGGCGGCGGGCGGCGCTGATCTACGAAAAGGTCCGGCTGAGCGACGCCACCTTGCTGGTTGAGCGGGGCAACCTGCGCGGCCACCGCGAAACCCACAGCTTCCAGCCCTTCTGGGTGAGGGTGCAGGTGGATCCGCCGCATTCGCGCATCGGCGAGGTGGTGATCACCAGCCACGGCCGCCGGGTGGGCGTAGGGGCCTTCCTGTCGCGCGGCGAACGGCTGGATTTCGCCCGCGCGCTCATCGCAGCCCTGGAGTTTCAGCGCCACCCGGTGGGCCTGTTCCACTCCGCTCCGGCCGAATAGGGCGGCACGCCAAGGCCGCTCCCGGCAAATTGAGGCGGCCCGCGGAAGGCAAAGTTTGACGTCGACCCTTCGCCGCACCATTTGGCGGCCATGGCCGATACGCTCACACTCCCCGCCGTCACCAACTGGTCCGCCGATCCGGTGCTCGCCTGGCTGATCGGCGACGGCCGGATGATCACCAATCCCGTCTCCTTCGGCACCGAATTCGGCCGGGAATTGCTGGCCGCCGGCGCCCCGGTGTGGCGCGTCCGCCTGGGCCAGCGCATCCTCGATCCGCTGATCGGGGCGGAAGGCGTGATATGGCGGCGCGAGCAGGCGATGGCGGAACACACCTCGGTTCCCCACGGCTACCGCGACACCCCGATGTACGAAGGCAGCCCCGGCCAGCACGTCATCGAAACCCAGCGGCCCTATCGCCAGCGGCTCGACCGCCTGGACCCGCAGCGCCACCACACGCTGCTGTTCGAGCTGGCCGCGGAAGGCGCCACCGACTACCTGTGCCTGCCCGCCGTGCTGACCGATGGCGCGGTACAACTCGTCGCCTACGCCACCGACCGGCCGGGCGGCTTCACCGACAGCGATCTGGCACGCTTCGACGAGGTCAACCGCCTGCTGGTGCCGATCCTGGAAGTCATCACGGTGCGGCTGACCATGTCGCGCCTGCTGGAAACCTATCTGGGACGCGGCATCGCCCACCAGGTGCTGGCCGGCGCCTTCCGCCGCGGCGACGTGCAGTTCATCAAGGCGGCCATCATGTATGCCGACCTGCGCGGCTATACCGAGCTGACCGCCCGGCTGGAGCCGCCGGAGGTGCTGGACGCGCTGAGCGACTTTTTCGGCGCCGTGGTGGAAGCCGTGGAAGGAGCGGACGGCGAAGTGCTGAAGTTCATGGGCGACGCGGTGCTGGCGCTGTTCCCCGCGCCGCCGGACGCCGGGGCGGAAGCCGCCTGTGCCGCCGCCATGGATGCCGTCACGGCCTCGCTGGCGGGGATGGCGGCGGTGAACGCCCAGCGTGCCGAAGCCGGGCAGGAAACCCTGGATTTCGGGCTGACGCTGGATCTGGGGTACGTGGCCTACGGCAATGTGGGCGGGCCAGACCGGCTGGACTTCACCGCCATCGGCAGTGCCGTGAACAAGGTCAGCCGCATGCAGGAGCTGTGCAAGTCGCTGGGCGAACCGGTGCTGATGTCCCACCTGGTCGCCCGCTTCTGCGGCGGCCCGGTGGAAACCTGCGGCGTGTTTGCCTTGCGCGGGTTGCCGGCACCGGTGGAGGTATTCCGTCCCGCCCGGGCTGGCGCAGATTGAGCCGGGACCCTAGAGCGCTTTCGCGCTCCTATTGACTAGGCACCGGCCCGCACCCCCACCCGGCCAGCCAAGCCATTGTAGAATATTGGGTGGCCGGGTGGGGGTGTGGGCCGGTGCAGACCTAACAGAAGCCCCCTAGGTGAGCGCCTTGGCGATCAGCACGCAGCCCAGCACGATCAGCAACGTCAGCACGATGCGGCGGAACAGCTCCGGTGCCAGGCGGCGGCGCAGCTTCGCCCCCAGCCAGGTGCCGAGGAACACCGGCGCCAGCCCGGCGACGGAGACGGCGAGCGTGTCGCCCGTCAGCAGGCCGATGCGCCACAGGCCCAGCGCCATGGCGAGGCTCGACAGGCTGAAGGAGATGTTGATGGCCTGCACGAAGCGGTCGGGGTCGAGCCGGAGCGCCAGCAGATAGGGCAGCACCGGCATCACCTGCGATCCGGTGAGCCCGTTCACCGTGCCGGTGGTGAGCCCGACCAGCGGTGCCAGCCGGCGCGCCGCCCGCGGTGCCAGCGGCGGGCCGACGCTGCGGCGGGCCAGCATCCAGACACCGTAGACCGCCAGCACCACGCCCAGGCAGGCCCCGGCGACGGCGCCGTCCAGCCACGTCAGCAGGGCCAGCCCGCAGGCGATGCCGGGCAGGGCTGAGAGGTAGAGCGGCCAGAAGCGGCGTACCGTTTCGCGGAAATGCCCCGCCCCCACCATGACGATGACGTTGCTGGTGAGCGACGGCACGATCATCAGCGGCAAGGCGGCCGGCAGCCCCAGCGCCAGGGCCAGCGGGGCGACGGCGGTGGTGGAAAAGCCGAGCCCCGTGGTGCCCTTCACCAGGGCGGCGAGGAGGAAGGCGCCCAGCACCACGGCAAGGGTTTCAATGGGCATGGTGCAGACTGTGGCTCGCTTGGGCCGCGCAGGGCGGGCCAAGGCCGCCCGCCGCGGCGGATCGAAGCTCCGTATCGGGCGCCGCGGGCAGGCTCACGCTCGGCCGTGCTCCTCGCTGATCGCCAGCAGATGGTCGATGAAGCTTTCCGCGTCGAACGCCACCCGGCCGTCGATTTCCACCAGCGGCTCGGTCGCCGCGACGCTGAGCAGTTCGTCCTTCACATAGTCGAAGCGGTCGCCGGTGGGCAGGATCCAGCCGGCCAGGCCGCGGTGCTCCGTCAGGTGCAGCTTGGCCAGTGCCCAGAAGCGGAACTCGATGGCCATCACCACTTCGCCGGCATTGTAGAAGCCGGGCCGGCCGGTGCCTTCGAAGTGCTGGAGCAGGCGGACCGTCCGCGCCTGCATCGAGCGCCGGTCTTCCGGCGGCAGATCGTTGACGACGCCGAGCGCTTCGACCATGTCGTCGCCGGACAGGGCGACCTTGTTGGCGCGATCGAGAACGCTCATCCCCCGTGCTCCTGAGCCACCCCGTCAAGGTCCAGGCATTGCGCTGTTTGGCACGCAAGCCTTCCGCTGGGGACGTGCCATCGCGGGGCGCCGCTGGTCATGCTTCAACCAGACAGGCAACGCCTTCGGCTTTGGCTGCCGTCACAAGCGCCCGATCGAGGCTCGCCAGCGCCATGGCGCGACGCTGTGCCAGTTCCAAATAGGCGGCGTCGTAGACGCTGAGGCGGTGCGTTCTGGCCAGACCGACCACGGCTGCCCGGTCCGGCGTGGTATCGAGCGCGACCCCGAGCCCGGCCAGCAGATCCATGAATGTATCGGCAGTGGCGGCCGGCAGCAGCCCGCGCCGTTCCTTCATCATCAGGGCGTTGTGAACCTCGTACCACCACAGCATCGGGGCGTGGGGTGCTTCGTCACGGACCCGGTGCAGCACCGGCAACGCCAGCTCGGTTTCCGCCGCCCAGGCGATGGCCACGGAGGCATCCAGCACAATCGCCACTAGTTGCGCCGGCCTTCGTCGATCAGCGCCTTGATGGCGGCGGGGTCCAGCTTCGGCAGGTGCCCGGCATGCTCCGCGCGGAATGCCAGGATGCCATCCAGTGCCTGCTGGCGCCGGGCCGCGGCATCGGCTTCCGGCACGATGCGGGCGATCCGGGCGCCGCGATGGGTCACGCCGATGGTCTCGCCCGCCCGCACGGCGTCGAGCACCGCGCCCAGATGGGTGCGCAGTTCGCTGGCGGGGATGTCGCGCGTCTCGGCCATGGCTTACCCATGCATCGATGCATGCAGTGTAGTGGTGTTGGTGTTGCCAGTGAAGAGTACGCTCTACAGTGCCGTCGGCTGACCGATCGCTCATACTGTTCAATGCCTCGGCGAGTTGTCGGCAGATGAGCTTTCTGTTTGAACATAGGAGAAGAAGAGATTCTAATACGGATTTGCATCCATGCTGGCACTCGACACTTGATGCCTCTAGGTACTATGAAATTGCCAAGGCAAGTAGCTGATCGAGGCAAGGATGTAGTTCAATGTCTGTAGACAAGATCCGAGATTTTGATGAATAGAGTGAATTTCAGCATCTATTTCGTATGTCCAATGCCAATGATATTAAATGCGCAATCACATTTCGCGAGCAAGTTGACTATCTGAAATAGAGCAGCAGATATTGTTGAGTATCGTAGACGCATAGGAGGTATAGTTAATAGACGTCGCCTGATCACAAGGGCGGTGCATCAGGCATCTGCTTTAGGTCCATTAGTATATCGAATCATGGAGGGTTCGAGTTAATTATTCATTTTCCGGCGTGCACCAAAGTAGCGCGATATATGGGGGCATATTATCGTGTGGAATAGTGCCGGCGTTCGATAGAATTCTAAAGCCCTCGTCCGTGTGCTGGCCCTCGCGGCTTCCATCTGTAATAGCATCAATTTGGCTGCATCCGGTTCCAATGCAGGGCTGAACGTCAGTAATTCTCTCACTAAATCCCGATTGCACGCCAATAATATGAGACTCAATTTGTGGTATGTTGTCCGCAGTTAGCATGATCCACTCTTCACCTCCAGTTTCATAACGGAAGTCGGTGGCTGAACGGACTACGTCGTATCTTGAGAGCTGAGTTCCTGATGCACTGAGGTTGGGATGAGGTCCGGCACCCACAATAAAGCGGCCGCCTGCATCTTCGAACAGCTCCCAGCCTGGCGGGCACGACAATCCACTGAAAGCAACAATCGGGGCATGCGTTATGAAGCTTTCCGCCGCATACCGAATGCTGTCTTCAGAGGTTAGATCAGTCAATTGCTCATTGAGGGAGTCAACTTGTTCCTGAAGATAGTTGAAATGCTGTTGAATGCACAGAATTCGAGTGCTGAAATTGGGGGAATCCATGTGACAGTCGGGAGCATCCTGTGCCGGCGACGATTGGGTTGTGCTGGCAAAGAGGATGACTGAGAAAGCGAACCATCCGATAGTGGCAAATCTCTTCAAAACTGTTGCCTCCTCCGATGAGTGTTGCAATTTTTTATTGTGCGATCCCTTCGCAGGAAATTAGGCTTCCGCAATTCATGACGAAGCATGAGTGTGTCAATCATGCGCGATGATTAGATATTAAACAAGTTTCAAATTTAAGTCATCTGCGTCGCAACTCGCCAGCCCCTCCGCGACCTGAAAGTCTTCCGGGCGGTTGGCGTTGAAGAAGGGATCGTGGGGGGTGGCGGCGAACTCGGCCACCGCCAGGCCGTGGCGGGCCGTCCACAAATCCACCTTGCGCAAGCCCTCGTCCACCAGGGCGGTGCGCAGGTCGCCGCGCAGGGAGGTCGGCCACAGCCCCACCACCGGATGGTCGCGGCCATCGGAGCGGGCACAGGCCAGCGGCACGCCGGCGGCAAGGCGCACCTGGCACAGCCGGGCCACCAGGTCGGCCGGCAGGAAGGGCGCATCGCAGGGGAAGGTGGCAAGCCAGTCCGCCCCCAGTTCCGCCGCCCAGTCCAGCCCCGCCAGCACGCCGGCGAGCGGGCCGACGAACCCCTCCACCGGGTCCGCCAGCACCGGCAGCCCCCAGGGGGCGAAGCGGCCGGGATCGCCATTGGCGTTGAGCGCCAGGGCGGACACCTGGGGCCGTGCCCGCTCCACCACCCAGTCCAGCACCGGCCGGCCGGAAAGCGTGCGCAACGCCTTGTCGCCGCCGCCCATGCGGCGGGCCAGCCCGCCGGCCAGGATGACGCCGACGATGCCGGCCGCCTCGGGTGCCCCCTCAGTCATCTTCGCGGGCGGATTTGCGGTGGTGGCGGTGGTGCTCCTCGTCCACCGCGGAAAGGTCGGCGTCGTAGACGATGCGCTCGGGGCCCGACAGCACCACGAAGCGCCGGCCCTTGGCCCGGCCCACCAGCGTCAGCCCGGCCCGCCTTGCCAGCTCCACCCCCCAGGCGGTGAAGCCGGAGCGCGAGATCAGGATGGGAATGCCCATCTGCACCGTCTTGATCACCATCTCGCTGGTCAGCCGGCCGGTGGTGTAGAAGATCTTGTCGGCGGCTTCGATGCCGTGCACCCGCATGTAGCCGGCCACCTTGTCCACCGCGTTGTGGCGGCCGACATCCTCCATATAGACCAGCGGCCGGTCTTCCCGGCACAGCACGCAGCCATGGATGGCGCCGGCCGTGAGGTAGAGGCTGGGCAGCGTGTTGATGGTGCGCACCAGCGCATAGAGCCAGGAGGTGCGCAGGCGGGCGTCTGCCGGCAGGCGGATGGTTTCGAACTTTTCCATCACGTCGCCGAACACGGTGCCCTGTGCGCAGCCGCTGGTCAGCGTCTTGCGGCGCAGCTTGTCCTCGAAATCGGTTTCCTGTTCGGTGCGCACCACCACCGTTTCGGTGTCGTCGTCGTGCTCCACACCGACCACCCGGTCCTCGGGCCGCAGCATGTTCTGGTTCAGCAGGTAACCGATGGCGAGGTAGTCCGGGTGATCGCCGATGGTCATCATCGTCACGATCTCCCGGGAATTGAGGAACAGCGTCAGCGGCCGTTCCATGGTGACGGCCACCTCCACCTCCGCACCGGTATGGTCGCGCCCCGCCACCCGGCGGGTCAGCCGCGGGTCCTCGGGGTCGGGGGCGACCCAGGGCGCAGCACCGGGCCGGATGTCGTCGGCTGGGCTCACAGCACCCCCATGGCCCACAGCGCCAGTGCCGCGGCCACGGCCGTCGTAACCATCGCCGCCAGCATCGTCCCGCCGGGACTTTCCATGGAGTGGCGGGCCACTGCCGCTGAGTTGCGGGCAGCACGCGGCCATACCGGCGCCCGCGTGTCGCTCAGGTCGTCCTGGGTGCTGAGGCGGGCCTGCCAGGCGACATTGCCGACGCCGGGATCGGGGGGCACGTGGCTGCTCTTGCCCGAACGGTGGCGCAGGCGCCTCTGCTGGGGTGCCGGCGTGCCGCCGAAGATCACCCAGATCAGCCCGAGGATGCCGAGGATGATCCCGCCGGCGGCCATGCCCACCGGGATGGGGTAGAGCGCCAGGGGATCGTCGTAGCGCACCACCGATTGGTTGAGCGGGTTGATCAGCACCGGCAGCGGTTCGCCTTCGGGCACGATCCAGTCGGCCAGCGGGCCGGCGTCGAGCACCGCGGTGAACTGGCCGTTGGGGCCGATCACCACCACCTGCTCGCCGACGGGAAGCGGGGCGGGAGCCGGGGTGGCGGCCGGCGCCTCCTCGTCGTCGGGCTTTTCCTCGCGCACATCGTTGGGCGCGGTCGGGGCGGGCATGGGGCCGGCGGCGTGGCGGTAGGCGGTGCCGCGGTCGTAGTAGCCGAGGCCGTCCTCCGTCTCGCTGATCCGCATGCCCGCCACCACGAACAAGCCGATGCCCAAAGCCAGCAGAACGACACCCTTTGTCCGCCGTCCCATCGAGGTCGGTCCTCCACCCGTTCGCCATGCCCCGGTCCGCCGCCGGCGGCGAGGCCCTTGAGTCTATGCGCAAGCCTCGCACCCGTCACGAACCACGTGGCGGGCGCAGGGGCAGACAGGCCCCTCAACTGCACCTATATTGAGAGCGTGTTTTCAATGCGGCCAAAGAAGCCGCGGCCACCGACGACCAGGGGATTGGCCCATGTCTGTGATGGACCGCGCGACCGCGGCGCCGGCAACCGGAAGCTCGCGATCGCTGATCGACCCGTTCGGCCGGGCCATCACCTATCTGCGCGTTTCGGTGACCGACCGCTGCGA
>JAGQRL010000233.1 GCA_020425485.1 Rhodospirillaceae bacterium | reverse complement strand
CACCACCTACAAGGCCAAGGGCGTGTTGCCGGAAGACGATCCGCTGGCCATCGGCGGGGCCGGCCTGTCGCCCAAGGCGGACACGGTGGTGCTGCCGCTCCTCCAGCGCAGCGACTGCATCGTGCTGGCCGGCTATGACCCCATCGAGATGCGGGTGGGCTGGCGCAATCCCTGGCCGGCCGATGCCCCGGTGATCGAGTTTTCCGCGGTTGCCGCCACCCACGGCATGCACGCCGCCCGCCACAGTTTCGTGGGCAACGTGGCGGCCGGCCTGGCGGCCCTTGGCAGCGGGCTGGCGCCGCACCCGGTGTGGCCGGACGGGCTGGCGGCCGCCTCGCGGGAGGCGCTGCGGGCCAAGTTCGCCGCAGGCGGCGAGTGGGGGCCGGCCCAGGCCTTCGCCACCGTGCGCGCCGTGCTGCCGGCCGACACCATCGCCACGGCGGACAGCGGCGCCCACCGCATCCTGCTCTCCCAGATGTGGAGCTGCCCCGCCCCGCGCACGCTGCTCCAGTCCTCCGGCCTGTGCACCATGGGCTGCGCCCTGCCGCTCGGCATGGGGGCCAAGCTGGCAGCGCCTGAGCGGCCGGTGGTGGTGTTCGTCGGCGATGCCGGGCTGGAGATGGTGCTGGGCGAGCTGGCCACCCTGCGCGATCTCGGCCTGCCGCTGATCGTGGTGGTGCTGGTGGACCGCTCGCTGGCGCTGATCGAAATGAAGCAGCGCCGCTCCGGCCTCGCCAACCGCGGGGTGGACTTCGAGGGAACCGATTTTTCCGCCGTGGCGGCGGCGTTCGGCGGCGTCGGCGCGGTGGCGGACAGCGCTGCAACCTTGACGGAAGCCCTCGACGGCGCGTTGCATCGCAACAAGTTTACTTTGATCTCTTGCGTGATCGGGCGAAGAGCGTACGACGGCACCTTTTAGTCGTCCCGCGTTCGGCCCGCTCCGCCACCCGGCCGCCCCAATCATCCTGTCTCTGGGCGGCCGAGCGGGGGAGCAAGCCCGCGCGGTCCGCCCCCAGATCTACCTTTTGGCGAGGGTTCCCCTGTGGCCCAATCGGTCCTCCATCGCGATCCCCGCGTCGACTTCTTCCGCGGTGCGGCGTTCATCATCATCCTGATCGCCCACATCCCCAGCAACTGGGTGGCCCAGTGGATCCCGGCGCGCTTCGGCTTCTCCGATGCCACGGAGATGTTCGTCTTCATGTCGGGCTTCGCCGCCGGCATCGCCTTCGGCGGCACCTACCGCACGGCGGGCTTCTGGCTGGGCACGGCGCGCATCTATTTCCGGGCCTGGCAGGTGTATGTCGCCAACCTGCTGCTGTTCTTCTTCGTCCTGGTGCTCATGCTGGCCGCCAACGCGTGGCTGTATGCCGACACCGACTACGTCACGCAGTTGGCGCTCAACTACTTTCTGGACGACACCGGGCGGGCGCTGCTGGGCCTGTTCAGCATGACCTACGTGCCGAACTTCTTCGACATCCTGCCCATGTACATCGTGGTGCTGCTGATGGTGCCGGTGTTCATGGCGCTGTCGCGCATCCACCCGCTGGCGGGCTATGCCGGTTGCCTGGTGCTGTATGCCGCCAACTACGTGTTCATCTTCGAACTGCCGGCCGAGGTGAGCCCGGACCGCGACTTCCGCGCCTGGTTCTTCAATCCGTTCGCCTGGCAGCTTCTGTTCTTCACCGGCTTCGCCATGTCCATGGGCTACCTGAAGCTGCCGCGCTTCCGCTGGTGGCTGGCCGCCCTGTGCTTGGCCCTGATCGCGGTGGGCGTGGTCTATAGCCGCTACGGGCTGTGGAGCTGGTCGGACACGCTGAGCGACCTGCGCGGCCAGTTGGTGGACCTGCGCTGCCAGAACTGGCGGGGCGACGGGGCCGACCGCTGCTACTTCTGGACCAAGTCGAACCTGGACGTGGTGCGCATCCTGCACTTCCTGGCGATCGCCTACCTGGTGGTGTGGGCGCTGAAGGGCCGCGAGCGCGTGCTGACCATGGGCTGGGCACAGCCGATCCTGCAATGCGGCCGCCAGAGCCTGCCGGTGTTCATGTTCTCCATGATCCTGTCGCGGGTCTACAACGTGCTGATGGACCAGACGGAGCGCACCACCTGGGAGGAGATCGCCTTCAACGTGGTGGCCGTGGCCAACCTGATCGCCATCGCCTACCTGCTGGGCTGGCTGAAATCCAACCCATGGCGGCCCCACAAGCCCGCCCGCACGCCGGCACCGGAGGCGCAAGGTCAAGCCCAGGGCGGTGCGCGCTGGGGCAACGCCGTGCCGGCGCCGGGATCGGCCGAATAGCGGGGGCAGGGGCAGGGGCCGGCGCGGCCCCGTTCGGGAACGTCCGGTTCGGGCAGGCCCGGACGGATCAGGCGGCGGCCGCGGCGGCCGACGCGTAGCGCCGGATGGTGCTGGTCATGGCGAAAAAGCCGTTGCGCCGGTTGGGCGACAGATGCTCTTCCAGCCCCAGCCGGCGGAACACGTCCTCGATGTCGACGTCCAGGATCTCCTGGGGCGTGCGGCCGGAATAGGCGATCAGCAGCACGGCGATCAGCCCGCGCACGATATGGGCATCGCTGTCGGCCTGGAAGAACAGGTGCGGCGGGTCGCCCGGTTCCACCCTGGCGGTCAGCCACACCTGGCTCATGCAGCCTTCCACCTTGTTGGCCGGCACCATGTCCGCCTCGTCCAGATGCGCCCTGCGGCGTCCCAGATCGATCAGATAGCGGTAGCGGTCCTCCCACGAATCGAAGAACTCGAACTCGTCGATCAGGTCGTCGATGGAAGTTTGGGGGTCTGCGTCCAAGGGTCCGCCCGTTTGCCGCTCGCGTTTCAGTTCTCAGATCGAACATAGGTTGCGGGCCGGCCGGGACCAACCGCCAGTTCGGTGGCATTCAGCCCTTTTCTCCACGGGCGCGCGCCACCAGCGCGATCAGCCCATGGCGCGCACCGACCGGGTCGGTCACCGGAGCGTCGAACGCCACCCGGGCCACCCGGCCGCCGGCGCGCAGATCGATCCCGTCGGTGTCGATGCCGGTCATCCGCCAAGGGCCGACCGGCGCTTCCGCCAGAACTTCCGCATAGAGCAGGATGGCGTCGGCATGATCTTCGTTCATGTGGGCGAGGATGCCGGCCTCCGCGGCCGCCAGCGCCGGCGGGGCGGGGCGGACGATCTGCCTGGGGTCGATCCAATCGATGCGCCCGAAACCGGCCACCAGATGGGCGGCCGTCACCGTCACCGCATAGATGGCGAAATCGGTGAAGTCGGCGAACAGGCCGGCCTCGGGGTGGCGCGCCAGGTAGCGCGCGCGGTGGGCCGGGTTGTCACTGACACCGATGGTGCCGAGGAGGGACAGCCGCGGGCCTTCCAGCGTCGCGCCATGCACCGCGGTCCCGTCGAACAGCAGCGAGATGCGCGGGTCGGCCTTCAGGTTGGCCGTGTGCACCGCCAGGGTCGACAGCAGCAGCAGCGGGCTTCCGTCGTCCGCGGTGGCGACCTGGACCAGCGAGCAGTAGGGCGCGCCGCCGTCCGCCATCAGGGTTGCCAGGGCCGCTTTGTCGACGCCGCGCAGCAGCCGGCGGGCCAGATCCGCCGCTCCGATCGGTGTATCGTTCATGTGTCGTGCCGTGTGGTGCCGCAGCGCCGCGCTTGAAACGCCACGGGCGGCCATATATGGGGAGAGCTTGGGGCAGATATACTCCATTCTGTCGCACGGCAGCCACAGTGACGGCCGATGGTCTGAGCCTGACCACGCCTGCGCGTGGTTAATGGGGCATTGGGGAGGGACCGAAAGTGACGCAGACGGTGGCCTTGGTCGACGACGACCGCAACATCCTGACTTCGGTGTCGATCGCGCTGGAGGCCGAGGGATTCGAAGTGCGCACCTACGCCGATGGCGACGAAGCATTGCGCGGCCTATCGACGCGCCCGTCGGACATCGCGGTGCTCGATATCAAGATGCCGCGCATGGACGGCATGGAACTGCTGACGCGGCTGCGCCAGACCACGCAGATGCCGGTGATCTTCCTCACCTCCAAGGACGATGAGGTGGACGAGCTGCTGGGCCTGCGCATGGGGGCGGACGACTACATCAAGAAGCCGTTCTCCCAGCGCCTGCTGATCGAACGCATCCGCGCGCTGCTGCGCCGCCATCAGATCTCCGAGGCGGGGCCGGAAGTGGACCCCAACGCCCTGGTGGCGCGCGGCGACCTGGTGCTGGACAGCGATCGCCATGCCTGCACTTGGCGCGCCCAGCAGATCGAGCTGACGGTGACCGAATTCCTGCTGGTGAAGGCGTTGGCGGTGCGGCCCGGCCATGTGAAGAGCCGCGACATGCTGATGGACGCCGCCTATGGCGAGCACATCTATGTCGACGACCGCACCATCGACAGCCACATCAAGCGCATCCGCAAGAAGTTCAAGGCGATCGATCCGGAGTTCAACCAGATCGAGACGCTGTACGGTGTCGGGTACCGCTACAAGGAACCGTGATGGGCATCGGCGCCCCGTCGGCCGCTGGCCGGCGCCGGGCGGGCTTGACGCTGATGAACCGTCGGTGACACTGCTGGCTCGCGGCTGCCGGTGAAAGCCCCCATGCAAGCGGACACGACCAGCACTCATCTGCGTGCGCCGGACGATCTGGCGCCGCCAGACCGGCGCGGCTCCAACGGGTCCGCACCGCCGCGCAAGCGTGCCGCTCCGGGGGAGGAGGACACGCGCAAGCGGCCGCCCAAGGGGCGCCGCGGCAAGGCCGCCAAGGCGCCCGAAACGCAGGATGAGGATCTCGACAGCCTCATCGAGCAGGCAGGGCTGCCGCGCCGGCGCGGCCGCTTCATTTCCAAGCTCACCTTGCGCGTGCTGGCGATCAACAGCCTGGCACTGGTGCTGCTGGTGGGCGGGCTGCTCTATCTCGGCCAGTACGAGCAGCGGCTGATCCAATCGGAACTGGAAAGCCTGCTGACGGAAGGCACCATCATCTCCGGCGCCATCGCCGAGGGGGCGACGGTCGGCGGGATCGACGAGCTGCCGCTGCTGGACATCGGCGAGGCGCGCCAGATGCTGCGCCGCCTGCACGAGACCACGGCGACGCGGGCGCGCCTGTTCAGCGTGGCGGACGGCAGCCTGATCGCCGACAGCCGCATGCTCAGCGGTCCCGGCGGAGCGGTGGAAATCCAGCCCCTGGCGATGCCGACGGAGGAGCCCTGGTACCGCCGCATGTTCGATTCGGTCTACGACTGGGTGACCGACATGCTGCCCTCGCGCAAGCAGTGGCCGGCCTACCGCGAGGAGGCGGAGCAGAACGCCAACGACTACACGGTGGTGCGCCGCGCGCTGTCCGGTTCGCCCAGCCGGCAGATCTGGACAGTGGGCCACGACCGCATGCTGCTGGGGGTGGCGGTACCGGTGCAGCGGCTGCGCGTGGTCATCGGCGCGGTGCTGCTGACCCGCGACGATACCGCCATCGCGGACTCCCTGCGCACCCTGCGGACCGAGATCGTCGGCGTGTTCCTGATCGCGCTCAGCATCACCGTGCTGCTGTCGCTCTACCTGTCGGGCACCATCACCCGGCCGATCCGCCGCCTGGCGCTGGCGGCCGATGCGGTGCGCCACGGCCAGGCCCGGCACACCGCCATCCCCGACTTCACCCGCCGGCGCGACGAGATCGGCGAGCTGTCCGGGGCGCTGCGCGAGATGACGGCGGCCCTGTGGGCGCGCATGGACGCCATCGAACGCTTCGCCGCCGACGTGGCCCATGAGATCAAGAACCCGCTGACCTCGCTGCGCAGTGCGGTGGAAACCACAGCACGGGTGACCAATCCCGACCAGCAGCGCCGGCTGATGGCCATCATCCTGAAGGATGTGCAGCGCCTCGACCGCCTGATCACCGACATTTCCGATGCCTCGCGGCTGGATGCCGAGCTGTCGCGGGCGCGCGGCGAGCCGGTGGATGTGCGCGCGGTGGTGGAGATGCTGTACGAGCTGTACCAGGCGACCGGCGAGGACCGCGACGGCCCGCTGTTCGCGCTCACCATCGCCACCGGCGGTCCCTATGTGGTGTCCGGCCTGGAAAGCCGGCTGGTCCAGGTGTTCCGCAACCTCATCACCAATGCCGTCACCTTCAGCCCGCAGGACGGGGTGATCGCCCTGGCGCTGCGCCGGGAAGGCCGCATGGTCGAGGTGACCATCACCGACGATGGTCCCGGCATACCGCCGGCCAAGCTGGACGCCATCTTCGATCGGTTCTACACCGAACGTCCGGCCGGAGAGGACTTCGGCAACCATTCCGGACTTGGCCTGGCCATCTCCAAACAGATCATCGTCGCCCACGAGGGTCGGATCTTCGCGCGCAACCGGACGGAGAAGACGGGTGCGGTGTTCCATGTCCAGCTTCCGGCCCAGGCTTCCCCTTCGGGCACTAGGCGCCATGACTGACGACGGGGCGGCGGCCGGCCCACCGCCGGCGGTGGGTGCCCAGGTCGTCCACGCCACCAGCGTCGCCATCGATGGGCGCGGCGTGCTGCTGCGCGGGCCGTCGGGCTGCGGCAAGTCGGAGCTGGCCTTGTGCCTGATCGATGCCGGGGCGCGGCTGATCGCCGACGATGTCAGCCTGGTGTGGGCCGATGGGGCGGCGGCCGTGGTCGGCGGGCCGCCCGAACAGCACGGCTGCCTCAGCCTCGACGATGTCGGCCTGCTGGAACTGCCGGCGGTCGCCTCTGCACCGCTCGCCCTGGTGGTCGATCTGGTGCCGGGCGGACCCGCTGCCGCCGGCAAGCCCACGGCGGGCTGGGGCGAGGCGACGACGGCGCAGCTCGCCGGCATCCGCATCGCCAGCTTCGTTGCCGATCCGCACCTGCCGTCGACGTCGGCCAAGATCCGCGCGGTGCTGCGCCGGATGCTGCCGCCAAGCGGCGCCGGGGAGCCCTGAGCCATGGCGGCGGCAACCGAAAAGGCCAGCAGCGGCCGCGTGCGCTGCATGATCATCACCGGCAAGTCCGGCGCCGGAATGAGCACGGTGCTGAAATCGTTGGAGGACATCGGCTACACGGCGGTGGACAACCTGCCGCTCGGCCTGCTGCCCCATCTGCTCGATCAGATGCCGCAGATCGGCGGCCCGCTGGCGGTGGTGGTGGACAGCCGCACCTTCGGCTTCACGGTGGAAGCCATGGCGGCGGCCCTGGAAGATGCCCACAGCCGTGCTGATCTGCAGGTGGAGCTGATGTTCATCGACTGCTCCACCGAACGGCTGCTCACCCGCTACACCGAAACCCGGCGGCGCCACCCCATGGCCAAGGACCGCCCGGTGACCGAAGGCATCGCTGCGGAAGGGCGCCTGCTGGCGCCGCTGCGCAACCAGGCCGACCACGTGATCGACACCTCCGATCTGTCGATCCACGATCTGCGCCACATGGTGGTCGGCCGCTTCGGGCTGGAGAACGGCGCCGGGCTCACCATCACGGTGGTGTCGTTCGGCTTCCGCGGCGGGCTGCCGCGCGACGCCGACCTGGTGATCGACGTGCGCTTCCTGAAGAACCCGCACTGGGATCCGCTGCTGCGGCCATTGACCGGGCTCGACCCGGCGGTGCAGGAAGCGGTGCGCGCCGACGAGGGGTTCGAACAATTCCTCGATGCGCTGAAAGCCCTGATCGGTCCGCTCTTGCCCCGCTACGAACGGGAGGGCAAGAGCTACCTCACCATAGCCATCGGCTGCACCGGTGGCCGTCACCGCAGCGTGTTTGTGGCGGAAACGCTTGTCTCGTGGCTGCAAACCATGAACCATAGAACGCTCATCATGCATCGAGACGTGCCGATGGAGCGTGCGGCGGAGCCGCGGACATGACAGATACCCCAATCATCGGCCTCGTCCTGGTCACCCATGGGCAGCTTGCCCAGGAGTTCATCGCAGCGATGGAGCATGTCGTCGGCCCACAGAGCGGCGTGCTGGCGGTGTGCATCGGCCCCGACGACGATATGGAACAGCGCCGCATGGAGATCCTGGAAAAGGTCCAGGCGGTGGACACGGGCAAGGGCACCGTGCTGCTGACCGACATGTTCGGCGGCACCCCCTCCAACCTGGCCATCTCGATCATGGACAAGGCGCATGTCGAGGTGCTGGCCGGGGTGAACCTGCCGATGCTGATCAAGCTGGCGTCCGTGCGCCACAGCGGCGATCTGGCGGATGCCGTGGCCCAGGCGCGCGAGGCCGGGCAGAAATACATCAACATCGCCTCCAGCCTGTTGGCGGCCCGCAAATGACCGACACGCCGGCCTTCGAACCGACGGAACCGCAGGACGGCATGCCGCCCGGCGGGCTCGAACGCCAGGCGGAGATCTGCAATCAACGGGGGCTGCACGCCCGGGCGGCGGCCAAGTTCGTCCGCGTGGTCAAATCCTTCGACGCCCAGGTCAGCGTCAGCCACAACGGCATGACCATAGGCGGCGACAGCATCATGGGGCTGATGGTTCTGGCAGCGACCCAGGGATCGACCATCACGATCCGGGCCAGCGGCCCCCAGGCGGACGCGGTGATGGACGCGCTCGGCGCGCTGGTGGCACGCAAGTTCGATGAGGACTAGAGACTACGACCGGACAGCAGGGCCGGAACGGGTCCACAAGGGAATCGGTGTGTCCCCGGGGGTGGCGATCGGGCCCGCCCACGTGGTCGATACCGGTTTCCAGCAGGTGCCCGAGTACCGCATCACTAAGGACCGGGTGGAGAGCGAGATCGCCCGGTTCCAGGGGGCGGTGGCGAAATCCGTGCGCCAGGTGCGCAAGGTGCGCTCGAAGTCCGCCACCCTGCCGGACACCGCCGCGGAGGATGTGAGCTTCCTGATGGATGCCCACCTGGCGATCCTCCGGGGCTCGCGGCTGATCCGCGGGGTGGAGCAGCGCATCGTCAACAGCCTGTGCAACGCCGAAGCGGCGGTGCAGACGGAACTGGCCCAGGTGGCCAAGCAGTTCGAACGGGTGGAAGACCCCTATCTGTCGAGCCGGGTGCAGGACATCCGCGACGTCGCCACCCGGCTCATCCGCAACCTGACGGACCGCAAGTACCGCGCCTTTTCCACCCTGCCCACCGCCTCGGTGGTGCTGGCGGAGGAGCTGACGCCGGCCGACACCGCACTGATGGATCCGCGCCAGATCAGCGGCTTTGCCACCCTGGTGGGCGGCCCGGAAAGCCACACCGCCATCATGGCCCGCTCGCTCGACCTGCCGGCGGTGGTGGGCGTGTCGTCCGACGTGCTGGAATGCCGCGCCGGCGCCCTGGTGATCGTCGACGGCGACCACGGGCTGGTGGTGGTCGACCCTTCGCCGGAAACGCTGACGGCGTTCGAGCAGCGGCGGGCGGAGCAGGCGGCCGACCGCGAACAGCTCAAGCGCCTCGCCAAGGTGCCGGCGCAGACGCGCGACCTGGTGGCGATGTCGCTGATGGCCAATATCGAACTGCCCCGCGAGGTCGACCTGGCCAACGCGGTGGGGGCCGACGGCGTCGGGCTGCTGCGCACCGAGTTCCTGTTCATGAACCGCTCCGACCTGCCCAGCGAGGAGGAGCAGTACGCGGTGCTGCGCGACATCGTGGTCGGCATGAAGGGCCGGCCGGTGACGCTGCGCACCATCGATGTGGGCGGCGACAAGCTGGCGGAAACGCTGCACCACCGCACGGGCACCACCACCAACCCGGCCCTGGGGCTGCGCGCCATCCGCCTCAGCCTGAGCGAGCCGCGGCTTCTGGAAACCCAGCTTGCCGCCATGCTGCGGGCGGGCGCCCACGGGCCGACCCGCATCCTGCTGCCGATGGTTTCCACGGTGGCGGAGGTGCGGGCGGTGCGCGCCACCCTGGAGCGGGTGGCGAGGCGGCTGCGCCGGCGCCGGGTGGCCGCGGCGGAAAGCCTGCCGCCGCTGGGCGTGATGATCGAGGTGCCGGGGGCGGCCCTGGCGGCCGATGCGCTGGCGATGAACTGCGATTTCTTCGCCATCGGCACCAACGACCTGATCATGTACACGCTGGCCATCGACCGCGGCGACGAGCAGGTGGCCCACCTCTACAGCCCGCTGCACCCCGCGGTGCTGCGCCTGATCCAGTTCACCACGGGCGCAGCCCTGCGCGCCCGCATCCCGGTCAACGTCTGCGGCGAGATGGCCGGCGACGAGCGCATGACCGCGCTGCTGCTGGGCCTTGGCATCCGCGACCTCTCCATGGCCTCGGCGGCGGTGCCCCGGGTCAAGCAGCGGGTCCGCGCGCTCGACCTCAGCGAGGCGACGCGACGGGCCCAGACCATCATGGACCAGGCCGATGCCGGCATGGTTGCGGTGCTTCTCGACGATTTCAACGCACTGGCCTGAGTGGGCAGTGCGGCTTTACTGGGCAGCCGCCTTTTGTTAAGCGAAGCGCCCGCCCGCGACACGCGCGAAACCCGAACGAACGGATATGCAGGAATGAGCGAATTCACGGACTACAAGGTCGCCGACATCAAGCTCGCCGAATGGGGCCGCAAGGAGATCGAGATCGCCCAGGTCGAGATGCCCGGCCTGATGGCCACGCGCGAGGAATACGGCAAGTCCCAGCCGCTCAAGGGCGCGCGCATCACCGGCTGCCTGCACATGACGATTCAGACCGCGGTCTTGATCGAGACCCTCGCGGAGCTCGGCGCCGACATTCGCTGGTCGAGCTGCAACATCTTCTCGACCCAGGACCA
>JAGQRL010000016.1 GCA_020425485.1 Rhodospirillaceae bacterium | reverse complement strand
CGAGCCGCCGGTATCCGTGCCCAGGGCACCGACGCCGACGCCGGCCGCAATCGCCGCGCCGGAGCCGCCGGAAGACCCGCCGGGCACCAGCTTGCGGGCAAAGCCGTCGCCCGTCCCGCCGCCGTCGCGCGGGCTCCACGGGTTGATGGTGGGGCCGTAGTAGGAGGTGAGGGTCGACGAGCCCATGGCGAACTCGTCCAGGTTCAGCTTGCCCAGCATCACCGCGCCGTCGCGCCACAGATTGGCGGTGACGGTGCTTTCATAGGTGGGCACGAAACCGTCGAGGATGTGGCTGGCCGCGGTGGTCAGCACGCCTTCGGTGCAGAACAGGTCCTTCACCCCGATCGGCAGGCCGTTGAGCGGCCCCGCTTCGCCCTTGGCACGGCGCGCATCGGCCGCTTCGGCCATGGCGAGCGCCTGCTCGGCCGTTTCGGTGATGAACAGGTTGAGCGGCCGCGCGCGCTCCATGGCGCCGACATGGGCGCCCACCAGGTCCACAGCGGAGGTTTCGCCGGCCTTCAGCGCATCCCGCGCTTCGGCCAGCGTCAGCGACAACAGGTCGGCCATGGCCTACTCCACCACCTTCGGAACGGAATAAAAGCCGCCCGTGGCATCCGGCGCGTTGGCCAGCACCTTGTCCGGCACCTGCCCGTCGGTCACCACATCCGGCCGCCGCCGCAGCTTCTGCGTGGCCATGCCGGTCATCGGCGGCACGTCGGTGGTGTCCACCGCCGCAAGCTGCTCCACGAAGGTGAGGATTTGGCTCATCTCGCCCGCCAGGTGGTCCAGTTGATCGTCCGGCACCTTCAAACGGGCCAGATGGGCAATGCGGCGTACGGTATCGGTGTCGAGGGCCATGGCAGGCGCGGGTCCGTTGGCTTGCGAGCAGATAAGCCCTGCGCCTAGGCCGGCACGGGGCCGATTGTGCGCAAGGACGCCGGACGCTATCACCGCGGCATGCTGCTGGACAACATATTGCACCTGCGCGGGGCGGTGGCCGAGGGCGCACGGCTGATGGCACTCGACATCGGGTCGAAGACCATCGGGCTCGCCGTCAGCGATGCCGCATGGATCGTCGCCTCGCCGGTGAAGACCATCCGGCGCACCCGCATGGGGCCCGATGCCACCGAGCTGTTCCGCCTGGCCGATGAGCGCGGCGT
Source organism: Rhodospirillaceae bacterium (assembly GCA_020425485.1). Lineage (GTDB taxonomy): Bacteria > Pseudomonadota > Alphaproteobacteria > DSM-16000 > Inquilinaceae > JACKIH01. Next base: position 4,734 of record JAGQRL010000016.1, on the reverse strand, counting down.
CGGCGGGCTGGTGGCCGGCCTGCCGGTGAACATGGACGGCAGCGAAGGGCCGCGCTGCCAATCGGTGCGCGCGTTTGCCGACAACCTGCTGGGCATCCGCGACATTCCGCTGGCCTGGTGGGACGAGCGCTGGTCCACCATGGCGGTGGAGCGCGCCATGATCTCCGCCGACCTGTCGCGGAAGAAGCGTGCCAAGGCGGTGGATGCGGCGGCGGCCGCCTACATCCTGCAAGGTGCTTTGGACCGGCTGGCCGCTGACCGGCGGGAGGGCTAGGCGATGCTGTCGGTCCTGCTGGCGTTGGCCCCGGTGTTCATCATCATCGTGGTCGGCATTTGGCTGCGCCAGGCCAAGTTCCTCGATATCGGCTTCTGGCGGCCGGCCGAACAGCTCACCTATTTCGTGCTGTTCCCGGCCCTGCTGGTCTCCACCCTCGGCACCGCCGACCTCGGCGGGCTGGGCGAGGTGCTGCCCATGGTCGCCGCCATTTGGGTGGCCATCCTCGGCATGACGACAGCACTGGTGCTGCTGCGGCCGGTCACCGGGCCGTCGGGGCCGAAATTCAGCTCCGTCATCCAGGGGGTGATTCGCCAGAACAGCTATATCGGCCTGGCCACGGCGGCCGCCTTTTACGGCGGCGACGGTGTGGCCGCGGCGGCGGTGGCGCTGGTGGCCATCGTGCCGCTCGCCAACGTGATCTCGGTGGTGGTGATCACCCGCTACGCCTCCAGCGGCTCGCCTTCGGTGCGCGGCATTCTGGGCCAGCTTGCCCGCAACCCGCTGATCGTCGCCGTGATCCTCGGCCTGGCGCTCAACCTGTCGGGCATCGGCATCCCCATCGTGTTCGACAGCGTGCTGCGCATCCTCGGCAATGCCGCACTGGCCTTCGGCCTGCTGGCGGTGGGGGCAGCACTCGACCTCAACAGCCTGCGCGCCAGCGGCCGGGTGGCCGCCACCACCTGCGGGCTGAAGCTGATCTTGATGCCGGCCATCACCTTTGCCGCCTGCCTGGCCTTCGGTGCGGTGGGGATGCTGGGGTTCATCGCCGTGATGTTCAACGGCCTGCCCACCGCCACCAACTCCTACATCCTGGCCCGCCAGCTCGGCGGCGATGCAACCCTGATGGCCGGGCTGATCACCTTGCAGACGGCCCTTTCGGCGATCACCCTGCCGCTGGTGCTGGGCGGGCTGACGGCCATGGGCTGGTAGCCAGGCCATGGCGCCCTAGCGCTGCCATCGCTATCTTCCCCGCCATGGACACGACGACCGGTTTTCCGCACCGCCACCTGCTGGGCATCGAGGGGCTGAGCCCGGCCGACATCACCTGGCTGCTCGACCGCGCCGACGGCTATGTCGACCAGAACCGCCGCCGCGACAAGCGCACCGCCCTGCTGCGCGGCCGCACGGTGATGAACCTGTTCTTCGAAGCCTCCACCCGCACCAGCGCCTCGTTCGAGCTGGCGGCCAAGCGCTTGGGCGCGGACACCATCAACATGCCGGTGGCCGCGTCCTCGGTGAAAAAGGGCGAATCGCTGATCGACACGGCGACCACGCTCAACGCCATGCACCCCGACGCGCTGATCATCCGCCACCCCGATGCCGGTGCCGCCCATCTGCTTTCGCAGAAGGTGCAGGCGCATGTGATCAACGCCGGCGACGGCGCGCACGAGCACCCCACCCAGGCGCTGCTGGATGCGCTGACCCTGCGCCGCCGGCTCGGCCGCATCGCCGAGCTGGACGTGGCCATCTGCGGCGACGTCGCCCACAGCCGCGTGGCCCGCTCCAACATCCTGCTACTCCAGGCCATGGGCGCCTATGTGCGGGTGGTGGCGCCGCCGACGCTGCTGCCCGCCGCCATCGAGCGCATGGGCGTGGAGGTGTTCCACGACATGAAGGCCGGCATCGCCGGCGCCGATGTGGTGATGATCCTGCGTTTGCAGCTTGAGCGCATGCACGGCAGCTTCGTGCCGTCGACCCGCGAGTACTTCCACTTCTTCGGCCTGCACGATGTCGCCCTGGCGGCCGCCAAGTCCGACGTGGTGATCATGCATCCGGGGCCGATGAACCGCGGCACGGAGATCGACAGCGGCATCGCCGACGACACCAACCGCTCGGTCATCCTCGACCAGGTGGAACTCGGCGTGGCGGTGCGCATGGCCGTGCTGGATGCCCTGCTGGGCGAAACGGAACTGGAGATGGAGGCGGCGCCATGACGACCGTCTTCCGCAATGCCCGCCTGCTCGACCCCGCTTCCGGCCTGGATGCGCCGGGCGGCGTGCTGGTGGAAGGCAAGCGCATCGCCGCCGCCGGGGCCGGCCTGTTCGCCGATGCCGCCGGGCTGCCCGAGGGCGTGGCGGTGGTGGACTGCCAGGGCGCCTGCCTCGCCCCCGGCCTCGTTGACCTGCGCGCGCGCATCGGCGAGCCGGGCGAGGAGCACAAGGAAACCATCGAAACCGCCTCCATCGCCGCGGCGGCGGGCGGGGTGACCGCACTCGCCATGCTGCCCACCACCCAGCCGCCGGTGGACAGCGTGCACGGGCTGGAGTTCGTCGCCCGGCGCGCCCGCACCGCCCAGCGCACCAAGATCTTCCCCTATGCCTGCCTGACCCGCGGCGCGGCGGGCGAGCAGATCACCGAAATGGGCCTGCTAGCGGAAAGCGGCGCCATCGCCTTTACCGACGGCAACCACGCGGTGGCCGACAGCCTCGTCATGCTGCGGGCCCTCAGCTACGCCACCGCCTTCGACCTTTTGATCTGCCAGCACCCGGAAGACCCGCGGCTGGCGGCGGCCGGCGTGATGAACGAGGGTGAGGTGTCCACTCGCCTCGGCCTGCCCGGCATCCCGCGCGAGGCCGAAGCCATCCTGATCGAACGCGACCTGCGCCTCGTCGCCCGCACCGGCGCCCGCTACCACATCGCCCATGTGTCGACCGCCGATGCGGTGGCGCTGGTGCGCCGCGCCAAGGCGGACGGGCTGAAGGTGACCTGCGACACCAGCCCGCCCTACTTCGCGCTGACGGAGATGGACGTTACCGACTACCGCACCTTCGCCAAGCTCTCCCCGCCCCTGCGCAACGAGATGGACCGGCGCGCCATCGTCGACGGGCTGGCCGACGGCACCATCGATGCCATCGCCAGCGACCATGATCCGCAGGACACCGACAGCAAGCGCCAGCCCTTCGCGTCTGCCGCCATCGGCGGGGCCGGGCTGGAAACCCTGCTGCCGGTAGCACTCGACCTCTACCACAACGGCCATCTGTCGCTGCTCGACGTGATCGGCCGCATGACGGCAGCCCCGGCGCGCATCCTGCGGCTGGAGCTGGGCACCCTGGCGCCGGGGGCACCGGCCGACCTGATCGTGTTCGACCCCGACCGGCCGTGGCGCATCGATGCCGACACGCTGGTGGGCAAGTCGCGCAACTCGCCCTTCGACCGCCGGCTCACCAGCGGCAAGGTGCTGCGCACGGTGGTGGACGGCCGCACGGTGCACCTGGCGGAGAGTCCCTGACCCGGAGGTGCCGATGCCGCACCATGGCTCAGTTGAGATGCGGGACGAACTCACACACTTCAACGGACTGGGGCCGGCCATCCACTTCTGGGGTATTCGACCCGATGACTCGATGCAGCCGGAAGACCAGTTTGCCGCGCAGATCGAGTTCTGGTTTTCGGACAAGACGGCCGATACTTACGAAACGCTCCTGCAACTGACCAAGTCACGCAGGTCGATTACAGGACAGCTCGTTCCCGCGCATTTGATCGGTGTCATCATGTGCGGGAAGTTGTTCAAAGATTTTGTCGGCGCCCACTACACGGTGCAGAGCTTGTACGAGATCAGCGGCTGGAAGCTGGTGCGTGGGCGCGACGGCACATACTCCCTGCAGCGAGCCCCCTCGCCCACCGATCGGCCGCACTGACGTTGTTCTGGTGTCCGCCGCAACGGCGGGGCCAACGGGACTGGAGGCATACGCCGGACCATGGACACCCAATTCATCGCCGACGCGCTACGCGTCCTGCTGGGCATCCGCGTGCTGGGATGGGAGCAGGCGTGGCCCTACCTGGCGATCGCCTTTTTCGGCGGCTACCTGCTGGGCTCCATCCCCTTCGGGCTGGTGCTGACGCGGCTGGCTGGCCTGGGCGACGTGCGCAAGATCGGCTCCGGCAACATCGGCATGACCAATGTGCTGCGCACCGGCCGCAAGGATCTGGCCGCACTGACCCTGCTGCTGGATGGCGGCAAGGGCGCGCTGGCGGTGCTGGCGGGCTACTGGTGGATCAACCAGGACTATGCGGTGCTGGCCGGGCTGGGCGCCTTCCTCGGCCACCTGTTCCCCATCTGGCTGCTGTTTCGCGGCGGCAAGGGGGTGGCGACGGGGGCCGGCATCCTCTTTGCCCTGTGCTGGCCGGTCGGCGTGCTGGCCGGGCTCACCTGGCTGCTGGTGGCGGTGGTGACGCGCTACGCCTCGCTCAGCGCGCTCATCGCCTGCGCCCTGGCGCCGGTGTACGCGTACGCCATCAGCCAGGTGGAGATCGCCGGCAGCTACTGGGCCGATGCCCAGCGCACCCAGTTCTTCATCGTGCTGGCCGTGCTGGTGTGGTTCGCCCACCGCGGCAACATCGTGCGCCTGCTCAGCGGCACCGAACGCAAGCTGGGCGAAAAGAAGACTTAAGGTCTCAGATCAGGCTGCGCCGGCCCGCTCCCCCACCCGGCCAACCAATAGTTTACAATGGCTTGGGTG
>JAGQRL010000232.1 GCA_020425485.1 Rhodospirillaceae bacterium | reverse complement strand
CGGGGGTGTCGACGATGTTGATCCGCGTGTCCTGCCACAACAGCGAGGTGCACTTGGCGAGGATGGTGATCCCGCGCTCGCGCTCCAGCTCGTTGCTGTCGAGCGCGCGTTCGGCCACCGCCTGATTCTCGCGGAAGGCGCCGGACTGGCGCAGCAGGACGTCGATCAGCGTGGTCTTGCCGTGATCGACATGGGCGATGATGGCGATGTTGCGGGTGTCCATCGGTCCGAATCGGCTGTGATGATTTTGGAGAATTCCACCCATAAAGAGGGGCGCGGAGAGCCGGTGTCCAGTGGCGGTGGCGCATTCGTGGCCTGCCGAGAGGCAGGGTGCGGTCGTACCCCCCTACCGATTCGTGCAACCGAGCGGCCGAACAGCCCCGAAATCCATTGCCCAGAATCGACAAACAGAGCAGAGCAAGGCTTGCAAAAGACTGATTCGAGAGCGATTCTGCGCATGCAACTTGGCATTCCTTGCGCATCCGTGATCTAAGAAAATATCAATCTCCTTTGCTAGGAAGAGTAACCATCCCCCCCTGTGCCGCCCTGGAGGTCCCGTCTATGCCGAGCAGCGACAAGAAAGAAGCTATTCACAAGAAGGCCTACGAAATCTGGGAGGCCGAAGGCCGCCCGGAAGGCAAGCATGAGGAACATTGGTCGCGTGCCGAGGAGGAGATGACGGCGCCGAAGAAGGCTGCAGCCAAACCGGCCCCCCGCGCCAAGAAGGCCGAGCCGGCAGCGGAAGCTCCCAAGCCCGCCGCCAAGCCGAAGGCCGCCCCCAAGGCTGCTGCGAAGCCCAAGGCTGCCCCCAAGGGCTGAAGCGCTTTGGCGCTTTGCTGACTCGGTTCCGGCCCGCACCCCCACCCGGCCACTTGGCATTCTGCAGTGGCTTGGGCGGCGGGGTGGGGCACGGGTTGGCGCAGACTGAACGGAAGACGCCCCAGCCGTTCCGGACCGAACGGGAACGTCGCCTGCCGCTTAGCGGCCGGGCGGTGGCCGGCGCAGCATCGACTGAAGAAAGTCGAAGGTCGCCGAGTCGAGCTGCCGGAATTCCAAGCCGAGAAGCTGCTGGTCGGGGTCGTCGCGCACGATGATCGCGATGAACGGGTACCAGGGCCCTTCGTTGCGCGCGAGCCGCAGTTCGCCGGCAACGGGGTCGCCCACCTTGCGGCCCAGCCGGGACCGGTAGATGGCGGCTCCGCCCAGCGACCAGTCCTGGGTGAGGAACCGCCCCTCGTTGCGCACCCAGATTTCCAGCTGGGGCATATCGCGACGGGCGTTGCGCCTGTGATTGGGTCGGATTACCTGCGCCACCGCCCCTGTCCTTTCCATGCTGCGTTGCATTCGGCCACCGCGACACTGTGCGGCGGGGACACCGCCGCGATCAAGCGAAGTCACTGTTAATTCCGCCTCAACCCTGCCGAGCACCCGGTGCTGGCGGACCCGGCGACGGTGGCCATAACTTGCCGCTGCGTTACCACGGTTCCGCCGCACTGACTGCCGATAACGCCGGCATGTTCCCCTCAGACACTTCTCACCACGCGCATCTCGACCGGAGCAGGCCGGGATGCTGGCGCGGAGCATGGCTCCTGGTGCTGTTCTTCGTCGGCGCCCTGGCGTGTGCCCAGGTGATGCCGCTGTCGGAGGCCTATCGGGATGCCGCCGCGGCGCGCATGCCCGAGGCGCGCACCCTGGTCGACCAGGTGCTGGCGGATGCCGCGGCGGTCAATCGGCCGGTCTACGACCTGCTGAGCGCCGAGGAGACGGCCGCCGTGGGCACCTCGACCGGTGCTGTCCAGCAGGAGGCCGAAACCCTCAACGCCGCCCTCTCGGCGCTGCGGATCGGCGAACTGATGGACCGCGCGACCCCGACCGCGCGGCCGATCACCATGCTGCGCGCCTACGACCCCGACATCATGGCAACGGCCCTTTCCGACATCTCGCCGCGCCTGCCCGACGATTGGGGCGATTGGTTCTACGGCGTGCTCGGCGGGGTGGCGCTGGTTGGCACCATCACGTTGCTGCGGGCCTTGCTGGCCATGGTCACCGACCGTTTCCGGCGGCCACGGCCGGGCTAGCGCCCCTTCAAGTCTTTCGGCGCCGGCCCGCTCCCCCACCCGGC
>JAGQRL010000231.1 GCA_020425485.1 Rhodospirillaceae bacterium | reverse complement strand
TATTGGGTGGCCGGGCGGGGGTGCGGGCCGGAAGCGACTGGAAGCCCCCGAGCGCGCGCCGGTCATCGGCCCCGACCGGGGCGCGCATGTCCCTCGACAATCCGTCGCTTTGCGCTACCGCCGCAGCCGGCTATAGCTTCGCCGCACGGGCTTTGGCGCATGGGAGGCAGCGGCAATGGATGGCAGGGCGGAGCCGGCACCGATGGTTGGGGTGCGGCCGGCGATCCTGGGGACTCCGGAAAGCCGCATCGTCGAGATCTTCAACTACGGCCGCGCCCGCCAGGGCACCATCCCGCTGTGGGTGGGCGAAGGCGACCAGCCGACGGCCCGCTTCATCTGCGAGGCGGCCGAGCAATCCCTGCGCGACGGCCAGACCTTCTACACCTACCAGCGCGGCATCCCGCCCTTGCGGCAGGCCCTGGCCGACTACCTCAACACCCAGTTCCGCGCCGATGTCAGCGACGAGCGGGTGATCGTCACCGGTTCCGGCATGCAGGCGCTCCACCTCACCGCCGAGTTGCTGCTCGACCCCGGCGACGAGGTGGTGATGGTGATGCCGGTGTGGCCCAACATCGCCGCCGCGGTCACGTTGATGGGCGGTGTGCTGCGCCCGGTGCCGCTGCGCATGCAGGAGGGCCGCTGGCACCTGGACCTGGACGAGCTGTTCGCCAATTGCGGGCCGCGCACCAAGGCGCTGTTCATCAACTCGCCGTCCAACCCCACCGGCTGGGTGATGGATGGGGAGGACATGGACCGGGTGGTGGAGTTCGTGCGCCACCGCGGCCTGTGGCTCTTGTCCGACGAGGTGTATGGCCGCCTGGTGTTCGATGGGCGGCCGCAGGAATCCTTCCTGTCGCGCATGGAGCCCGAAGAGCGCCTCATCGTCATCAACAGCTTTTCCAAGAACTGGCAGATGACCGGCTGGCGGGTCGGTTGGGCGGTGATCCCGCCCTCGCTCGGCCAGCTCTGGGAAAACCTGGTGCAGTACAACACCTCAGGCGTGGCGGAATTCATGCAGCGCGCGGCCCTGGTGGCGATCACCCAGGGCGAACCGCTGGTGCGCAGCATCGTTGCCCAGTGCGAAGCCGGCCGCGACATGGTGGTGGAGCGCTTGGGTGCCGTTCCGCGGGTGCGCCTGGCCCGGCCGGAAGGCGCCTTCTATGCCTTCTTCGCGGTGGAGGGCGAGCCCGACAGCCTGGCGCTGGCCAAGCGGCTGGTGGATGAGGCGGGCGTCGGCCTGGCCCCGGGCGTCGCCTTCGGCGAGGCCGGCGAAGGCTTCCAGCGGATGTGCTTTGCCATCTCTCCCGCCAAGCTCGCCGAAGCGCTCGATCGGCTGGCGACGGCGCTCGCCTGATCCCGGCCGGACGGGCCGATGACCACCCAGGTGCTGCGCCACATCGAGGCCGACCTGCTGGTGGCCGCCGCCCGCCGCCGCGTGGTGGAGGATGTGGGGCCGTTCCGCGCCTTCATCGATCCCGACACCGGCGATCCCGGCCAAAGCTTCGCGGTGCCGGTGCGGCGCTGGAACCCCGATGCCTGGCGCGGCGAGATCGCCGCTCTCGACACCCTGTTCGCCCGCCATGGCCGCTCGCCGCGGGCCGAGGTGTTCGACCGGCTGTGGCCGGGCCTGGGCGATCGGCTGCTGATGGCCGGCTGGTCCACCGAGCTGCGGTCGGTGGTGATGATCCGGCCCACCGGTCCGCCGGTGCCCCAGGCGGCCCCGCCGGCCGATCTGGCGGTGCGGCTGGTGGCGGGCGGGGGCCGGCCGGCGGACATGGCGGCCTTCCTCAAAATCACCCGCTCGGCCTTCGAGATTTCCGCGGAAATCGCCACGCCGGGGGAGATCACCCGCCTGACAGACGATCTGGCGGCGGGCCGGCTGGTGGTGGCGCTGCTGGAAGGCCCGGAAGGGCCGGTGGCCTGCGGCTCGCTGCTGGTGGGCCATCGCCTGGTGGAACTGGCCGATGTGGGCACGCTGCACAGCCACCGCCGCCTGGGCTGTGCCCGCGTGCTGTGTGCGGCCCTGCTGGAGCACCCCGCAGCCGTGGCGGCCCGCGCGGTGTGGCTGTCCACCGCCAACGGCCGCGCGCTGGCGCTCTATGGCCGGCATCTGGGCTTCCGCCCGGCCGGTGGGCAGACCTGCTTCCGGCGGTATCGGTAGGGGGAGCGGGCTGGCGCCGAAGCGCTAAGAAACCCGCGCCAGGTGCAGCTTGCCGAAGCGGATCAGCACGCGCGCCAGCTCCGTCACTTGCGCGGCCAGGCGGATGGGGTCCTGGTTGGGCCGGGCTGCCGCCAGCGCCTGGGCGATGGCACCGAGGCTGCGCTGCCCGTCGATCAGCCCGAAGATGGCGCCCGACTGGTCGGGCAGCGGCGCTCTTGCCTTGTGGCCGCCGAGGTCCAGCGTGATCGCCTGGCCGGGCTTGAAGCCGGCGGCCAGCGCCTTGCCGTCGATCTCCCGCAGCACCGGCACCTGATCCGGCGCCGGCCTGGCCACCGTGTCGCCGCGGGCCGCGGGGGCGGCGTAGACCACATGGGTCTTGTGGGAGCCCAGCAGTTCTTCGGCCAAAGCGGCGGCGGCCAGCGGGTCGAGCCGCTGGGCCCGCGCCGTCAGCTTGCCGTCGGCCAGCACCGCGGAGGGGTCGTAGCGCACCGGCGGCACCCAGCCGGCGATGGCGAGGCCGGCGCCCGCCACCAGCTCCGCCAGTTCCGGCACCGTGTAGGCGCGGTCGCGGGCGTGCAGCAGCAGGTCGTAGAGCCCGGCGTCGCTCTGCTGGTGATCGCCGAGGAAGGGGTTGCGGCGGAACCAGTTGCCGGCCGGCAGCCCGCCCACCAGGGCGCGCGCCAGGGCCACCCGGTCGCGGTCCGGCAGCTCCGGCCCCGCCAGCCGGCGTAGGGCCGATTGCAGCGGGTAGACGCCGGTGCGGCCCTGCGGCGCATAGACCATCAGGCCGAGGCCGCCATCGGGCGCCAACTGGGCGGTGAGCGCCTTGAGCCCGGCCGGCGGGTCTTCCAGATGGTGCAGCACGCCGCAGCAATCGATGTAGTCGTAAGGGCCGGGGGCGAGGGTGGCGAGGTCGGTCAGCGATCCGGTGGCAAAGCGCACCCCGGCCAGCTTGCGCCGGGCGATGCGCGCTTCGGCCACCGCACGGGCCGCCGCCGACAGGTCCAGATAGGTGATCTCCGCATCCAGCCCGGCAGAGGCGCAGTGCTGGGCCAGCATCACCAGCGCGTCCCCGGTGCCGCCGCCGGCCACCAGGGCGCGGAAGGGCCGCGCCTGCGGCCATACCCCGCCGAACAGGTGATGGATCAACTCCGCCAGGTGGCTGGGCGAGCCTTCCAGCAGGCGGCTGTCCTCCTCCCGCGGGTCGCGGGCCGGGTAGGGGTAGGCATCGTATTGCCGGGTCAGGTCCGGGTCGGTCATCGCTTGCCGGTCGTGCGGGTGAGGAAGCGGCACGGCCCCGGTTGACGGCGGCCGGGGGCGTGGCCTATGCCGCGGCCCATGAAAGGATATTTCGGCATCGGGGTCGAGGGCATCTCCAAGCCCATGAACGTCGGCGCGGTGCTGCGCACCGCCCATGCCTTCGGCGCCAGCTTCGTGTTCACCGTGGCCCCGGCCACCGACGACGTGGATTTCGGCTGGTCCAACACCTCGTCCACCGAGCAGTCGGTGCCGTTCTACACCTTCCCCGACGCCGCCTCGCTGACCCTGCCGGAAGGCTGCCAGTTGATCGGCATCGAGCTGATGGACCGCTCCATCGATCTGCCGAGCTTCCGCCACCCGCGCCGGGCGGCCTACATCCTGGGCTCCGAACGCCATGGCCTGTCGCGCGAGATGCAGGCGCGCTGCGACCACATCGTCAAGATCCCCACGCGGTTTTCCATCAACCTGTCGCTGGCCGGCGCCCTGGTGATGTACGACCGGGTGATCACGCTGGGCCGCTTCGCCCCGCGGCCGGTGCGCTCCGGCGGGCCCACCGAACCGGCGCCGGTGCACATCCAGGGCGGCCTGTTGCAGCGCAATCGCCGCGGGCTGGACGACGGCGAGACCTAGAGCCGCGACCGAGGCCGGCGCAAAGATCGGCCAAACGACATCCAAAAAGAAACGACCATGGGGAGTGCCCGACGATGCCCGACCTTCCCGAACACCCCTTGCTGACCGATCGCCCGGCCGCCCGCTCCGGCAAGGTGGTGAGTGCCGCGGAAGCGGTGGCGCTGATCCGCTCCGGCGACACGGTGGCCACCAGCGGCTTCATCGGTTCCGGCTTCGCCGAGGGGCTCGCCAAGGCGCTGGAGCGGCGCTTTCTGGAGACCGGCGACCCGCGCGACCTGACGCTGGTCTATGCCGCCGGCCAGGGCGACGGCAAGGACAAGGGGCTCAATCACCTGGGCCATGAGGGCCTGCTGAAGCGCGTGGTGGGCGGCCACTGGGGGCTGGTGCCCAAGGTGCAGGCGCTGGCGCTGGCCGACAAGATCGAAGCCTACAACCTGCCGCAGGGCTGCATGTGCCAGCTCTTCCGCGACATCGCGGCCAACAAGCCGGGCATGCTCACGCGCGTCGGCCTGGGCACCTTCGTCGATCCCCGCTTCGGCGGCGGCAAGATCAACGCCGTCACCACCGAGGACCTGGTGGAGGTGATGGAGATCGGCGGGCGGGAATACCTGTTCTACAAGGCGTTCCCCATCGATGTGGCGCTGCTGCGCGGCACCACGGCGGATGCCGCCGGCAACGTGACCATGGAGCACGAGGCCCTGTTCCTGGAAGTGCAGGCGGTGGCCACGGCCGTGCACAACTCCGGCGGGGTGGTGATCGTGCAGGTGGCGCGGCTGGCGGAAAACGGCTCGCTGCACCCTCGGCTGGTGAAGATCCCAGGCGTGATGGTGGACTGCGTGGTGGTGGGCGAGCCGGAGGACCACTGGCAGACCTTCGCCCAGCCCCACAATCCGGGCTTCACCGGCGAGGTACGGGTGCCGGTGTCCGGCTTCAAGCCGATGCCGCTCAGCGAGCGCAAGGTGATCGCCCGGCGCACCGCCTTCGAGCTGCGGCCCAACGCCGTCGTCAACCTCGGCATCGGCATGCCCGAAGCGGTGGCCAATGTGGCGTCCGAAGAGAAGATGGCCGACCTGCTGACGCTGACCACCGAACCCGGCGTGATCGGTGGCATCCCGGCCGGCGGGCTGAATTTCGGCGCCGGCACCAACACCCAGGCGCTGGTGGACCAGCCCTCCCAGTTCGATTTCTACGATGGCGGCGGGCTCGATATCGCCTGCCTCGGGCTGGCCCAGGCCGACCGCCAGGGCAACGTGAACGTCAGCCGCTTCGGTGCCAAGCTGGCCGGGGCCGGCGGCTTCATCAACATCTCCCAGAACGCCAAGAAGGTGGTGTTCTGCGGCACCTTCATGGCCGGCAAGCTGACCTACGAGGTGAGTGCCGACGGCGTGGTGCAGCACGGCGCCGGCTCGCCCAAGTTCATCGAGGAGGTGGAACAGCGCACCTTCAGCGGCCCGGTGGCCGCCGCCGATGGAAGGCCGGTGCTCTACGTCACCGAACGCTGCGTGTTCCGCCTGACGCCTGACGGCCTGGAACTGATCGAGGTGGCGCCGGGCACCGACATCGAGCGCGACATCCTCGCCCACATGGCCTTCCGCCCGATCATCGGCGAGCCCAAGGTGATGGACCCGCGCATCTTCCAGCCCCACCCCATGGACCTGCGCGACGAACTGCTGAGCCTGCCCATCGACCAGCGGCTGACCTACGACGCGGGCCGCCAGACCCTGTTCATCAATTTCGAGGGGCTGACCATCAAGTCGCCGGAGCAGATCGCCGATATCGAAGCCAAGATCGCCGGCCGGCTGGGGCCGCTGGGCCACCGCGTCTACGCCGTGGTGAACTACGAGAACTTCCTGATCCTGCCCGACGTGCTGGACGCCTATATCGACATGGTGCAGCGCCTGGTGAGCACCTACTACCGGGGCGTCACCCGCTACACCACCAGCACCTTCCTGCGCATGCGCCTGGGCGATGCGCTGGCTTCGCGCAACGCCGCCCCGCACATCTACTGGAACCGCGACGAGGCGCTGGAGGGCCTGGAGGACACCGGGTCGAGCTAGGGCTTTTCGTCTTCAGTCTGCGCCGGCCCTCACCCCCGCCCGGCCACCCAA
>JAGQRL010000230.1:291-7556 GCA_020425485.1 Rhodospirillaceae bacterium | reverse complement strand
CCTGTCGCGCCAGATCGACGAGCGGGGCTGAGCCATGGCGGCCGGACCCATCTCGTCTTCGGGGGGGCGCTCGCGGCGCCGGCGCGGCCGGTCGCAGCCGATGAGCGACATCAACGTCACGCCCTTCGTCGACGTCATGCTGGTGCTGCTGATCGTCTTCATGGTCACGGCGCCGCTGCTCACGGTGGGCGTGCCGGTGGATCTGCCGCAGACCAATGCGCCGAACGTCAGCGAGCCGGAAGAGCCGCTGGTGGTCACGGTCACCCGCGAAGGCCAGGTCTATGTCCAGGAAACCCCGGTGGATCTGGACAACCTGGTGGCGATGCTGGTGGCGATTACCGATGCCAACCCCGAAGCGCGCATCTATGTGCGCGGTGACCGGCAACTGGCCTATGGCCGCGTGCTGGAGGTGATGGGTGCGATCAACACGGCGGGATTCACGCGGGTCGCGCTGGTGGCCGAGCTCCCAACCGAGGGGCCGGCGGCGGAGCCAGAGTGAGCGGATGGACCGTCCGGTCAGTCTCATCGTCTCGGTTCTGCTGCACGTCGCCCTGATCGTGGCGATGCTTGTCGACCTGCCGTTTCTGGACCCGCCGGAGATCGTGCCGAGCGGCACCAACACCCCGTTCATCGTGGTGGCGGAGGCGACGCTGGAGCCGTTCGGCCAGGCCGACGGCGTGCCGCTGGACACCCCGCCGGTGCTGACGCCGCCGGCCGAGGTGCCGCCGGAACCGCCGGCCGCCGAACTGCCGCTGCCGCCGGTGCCGCAGGTGCGTCCGCCCGAACCGACGCCGCCGGAGCTTGCCGAGCCGGTGACCGAACCGGTGACCGAGCCGCCGCCGGAGGTGGCCGACGCGCGGCCGGTGGTGCCCGATCTGCCGCCGCTGCCCGGCCCACCGGCCGAAGAAGCGCCGCCGGAGGACGCCGTCCCCGTCCCCGACGAGCCGATCCCCAGCACGGCCCCGCCGCCGCCGCTGCCGGCCCCGCCGGCGCCGGCTCCGCCCGATGCGGCGGAACAGGTGGCCGAGGTGCCGCCGGAGCCGGAAGAGCCGGCGCCGGCCCCCGATGTGCTGCCCGCCTTGCCGGAAGCCCCGCCGGAACCGGAGCCGACGGAGGCGGAAACGCCCAGCACGCTGGCCGAGCTGATCGATCAGGCCGTGCAGGACGTGGTGCCGCCGGAAGAGGTGGAAGCCGAGGTGGAAGCGCCGGTGGTGGTGGAAACCCCCGTGGTCGACCCCGACCTGGACGAGCCGGCCCCCATCGTGCCGCCGGTCCCCGGACGCCGCCCGGACAACATCCCGCCGCCGCCGGAACCCCAGCAGGTGGCCGAGGTGCCGTCGACGCCGCCGGCCGAACAGCCGACGACCGACACTGCTCAGCCGGCCACCGAGCAGCCGGCCCAGCAGCCGCAGGCACCGCTCGGCCGGCCCAGGCGGCTGCAGCCGGGTGAGGAAAACGCGGTGCGCGACGCGCTGCGGCCCTGCTGGAACGTCGATCCCGGCCTGCTGATCGACAACAACGTGGTGGTTCAGGTGACGGTGCGCATGAACCGCGACGGCACGGTGGTGCGCGGCTCGGCGGAAATCACCGGTGCCACCTTCCCCGGCAACGCGGTGTGGGTGGGCGCCGCCAACAATGCCGTGCGGGCGGTGCAGAACCCGCGCTGCCAGCCGCTGCCGCTGCCCGGCAACCGCTGGCCGGACTGGGAGTACATCGAGTTCACCTTCGATCCGCGGGCGATGTTCTAAGGCGGAGGCGCGATCTGAATGTCGGCTGTCACGCTCGCATCTCCGGGACTGGATCTGTCGAGCGGGCTCGCGCGGCAGGGTGCGCACGAGGACACCCGGTACCGCCGTCTGCTTGCATCGCTGGGGCTGCACGCGGCCCTGCTGGCGGTGCTGCTGGTCGACCTGTCGTACCTGGACGATCGCGAGCGGGTTTTCAGCGCTTCCGGCGGCACCACGGTGCCGTTCACCCTTCTGGTCGATGTCGCCGGCCTGACCGCGCCGGAGGCGGTGGACACCGTGCCGCCGCCGGCACCGCCGCGCCAGGCGGCGGATCCGTCCACGCTTCAGACCCCGCCGCTGGCCCCTCCGCTGCCGCCGCTTCCGCTCAGCCCGCCGAGGGAGGCGGTCGAACCGCAGGTTCCGCCGACCGCCACACCTGAGCCGCTGCCTCCCGTAGCACCACCCGTCGAGGCGATTGGCGCAGCCCCCACTGCAGCACCCGTGCCAGTCCATCGCCCGCCGCCGCCGCCGCTGCCGGAGCCCGCCGGGGCACAGACGGCAGACAACCCGGCGGCGCCAGCGATCCAGGACCCGCCGGTGGAGGCGACGGCGCAGGGCAGCGAACTGCCGGCGGCGGCACGGGCGGCACTCGGCCCGCCATCCCGCCTGGCACCGGGCGAGGAAGATGCGGTGCGCGATGCGCTCAGGCCGTGCTGGAACGTCGTGTCGGGGGCGCGCGGCGATGCCAATCTGGTGGTGCACGTCGCCCTGCGGATGAACCGCGACGGCACCGTGGTTCCCGGATCGGTCGAGGTGATCGCGCCGACCTATCCCGGCGACCCGGTGTGGGCCAGTGCGGCCAATGCCGCTGAGCGCGCGGTGCGCAATCCCACGTGCCAGCCCTTGCCGCTGCCGGCGGAGCGCTGGCCGGACTGGGAATACATCGAGTTCACCTTCGATCCCCGCGACATGTTCTAAGCCGGCGCCCCGCTCCCAAGGCTTACTCCCAGAACGGTCTCCGGCTCTCCCGGCGGGCATCGGCGGCACTCAGGCCGATATCGGCCAGCAGGTGTGCGTCCAGATCGGCAAGTTGCCGGCGCTGGCGATCCCGTTCGATCCAGGAAAAAATTACTCCAAATACTCCACCCGGCCGTCTCCGCGGCCATGGCGAGCTGATGAAAATTGCCAAGGCGTGGCGTATTGAAGTTGCGGTGCGCGACATCTGACTATTCCTCCGCCAAGTCAGCTTCGATTTGGCGGAGGATGGCGAAAATTTCTGGCCTTGCGCAAACGGATTGTTTTGGGGCAAAGGGCTAGAGGAATTGAGCCTTGGTGGAGGCGTTACCCCGATGGCCAGGCGCATGCCGCCCTTGAAGGCGGTCCACAGTTTCGAAGCCGCGGCCCGCCACGGCTCCTTCGTCGCGGCGGCGGAGGAACTCAACGTCACCCCCGCGGCGATCAGCCATCAGGTGAAGCTGCTGGAGGAGCACCTGGGCACGCCGCTGTTCCGCCGGCTCGCCCGCGGGCTGCTGCTCACCGAAGCCGGGCAGGCGTTTGCCATGGAGGCGGGCAGGGGGCTGGACCATGTGGCCCGGGCCGCCGGCCGGCTGACCGAAGCGCGGGTGGAAGGCCGGCTGGTGGTGTCCTGCCTGCCCTCCTTCGCCACCCGCTGGCTGGCCCAGCGCCTGGTGCAGTTCCGCCAGCGCCACCCGGACATCGATCCGGTGATATTGACGGACAGCCGGGTGGTGGACCTGCACGCCGAGGAAGTGGACGTCGCCATCCGCCACGGCCTCGGCCACTACGAAGGCTGCGATGCCGAGCTGATTTTGCGCGAACGGATGTTTCCGGTGATGAGCCCGCTGCCCATCGCCGGGCGGGTGCGCGACTGGGCGGACCTGCGCGGTGCCACCCTGCTGCACCTGGCCGATGCCAGCCCGCGCCAGCCCTGGTCGCACTGGCGCCAGTGGCTCGATGCCCATGGCCTGGACGATCTGCCGGACCCGCTGAAGGGGCCGGGATTTTCCCACAGCAACGTGATGTACGACGCCGCGGCGACCGGGCTGGGGCTGGCCATCGGGCGCAGCCACCTGGTGGCCGACGACCTTGCTGCCGGGCGCCTGATCCGGCCCTTCGAGGAGGCGGAGGAGTCCCGCTTTTCCTATCATTTTGTCTGCCTGGAAACGCGCCGCACGGAGGCGCGCATCTCCGCCTTCCGGGACTGGATCATGGAGGCGGCGGCGGCAAGCCGCGACGCGCTCGCCTGACCACGAAGCCGCCGCAATTGCCTTGACGGCGCGCCTCCAAGCCGCCGACTGTACCGGCCACGGGGGTTCGGCGCGCAGCACCGTATCCCTGCAACATGTTCCCAGAAATTGGGCAGGGAGACACCACAATGAAACTCAAGGCCGCACTTCTGGCCGGCGCGGTTCTGCTCGCCGCCGGCACCGCCGCGCAGGCAGAGACCCTGCGCTTCGCCTTCCAGGGGCAAGTCAGCTCGCTCGACCCCCACTCGCTCAACGAAACCTTCACGCTGGGCTACCAGGGCAATATTTACGAAGGCCTGATCAGCCGCGGTCCCAACCTGGAGATCGAGCCGGCGCTGGCCACGAGCTGGGAGCTGATGGAACCCACCCGCTGGCGCTTCCACCTGCGCGAGGGTGTCACCTTCCACAACGGCAACCCGTTCACCGCCGATGACGTGGTGTTCAGCTACGAGCGCGCCATTTCCGAAGGGTCGGACGTGCGCACCAAGGTGGGCGGCATCACCGAGGTGGTCGCGGTGGACGACTACACCGTGGACTTCATCACGGAATCGCCCAACCCCATCATCATGGCGGAATGGGAAACCTGGTACATCATGGACCGGGAGTGGTGCGAGGAGCACGGCGCCACCGGCGTGACCAACGTGGCCGACCCCGATGCGGAGAACTACGCCAACCTGCACGCCAACGGCACCGGCCCCTTCATGGTCACCGTGCGTGAACCCGGCGTGCGCACCGTCGCGGTGCCGTTTGCCGACTGGTGGGGCGAACCCCAGCACAATCTGACCGAGGTGGTGTTCACCCCGATCGCCGAAGATGCCACCCGCGTGGCCGCCCTTTTGGCCGGCGACGTGGATATGGCCTACCCGATCCCGCTGCAGGACATCGAGCGGGTGGAAGACAATGACGGCACCCGGGCGCTGACCGGCCCGGAACTGCGCACCATCTTCCTCGGCCTGGACCAGGCCCGCGACGAGCTGCTGTATTCCAGCGTCGAGGGCACCAACCCCTTCCAGGATCGCCGCGTGCGGCTCGCCTTCTATCAGGCGATCGACATGAACGCGATCCAGCAGGTGGTGATGCGCGGCCAGTCCACGCCGTCGGCCGCCATGGTCGCACCGGGCATCAACGGCTTCCCCGAGGAGCTGGAGCGCTACCCGTACGATCCCGAAGCCGCCCGCGCGCTGCTGGCGGAGGCCGGCTATCCGGAAGGCTTCTCCGTCCGCCTCAACTGCCCCAACGACCGCTATGTGAACGATGAGGACATCTGCATCGCGGTGACCAACATGCTGGGCCAGGTGGGCATCGACGTGGAGCTGATGGCCGAAACCAAGTCCATCTATTTCGGCCGCATCCTCGCCCAGGGTGGCTACGACACCAGCTTCTACCTGCTGGGTTGGACCCCGGGCAGCTTCGACAGCTACAACGTCCTCTACAACCTGGTGCACACCCGCAACGAGGACGGCGCCGGCACCTTCAACAACGGCGGCTATTCCAACCCCGAGGTGGATGCGCTGACCGCCCAGATCCTGAGCGAGACCGATCAGGATGCGCGCGCCGCCATGATCGCCGAAGCCTGGCAGATGCTGCACGACGATGTCGGCTACATCCCGCTGCACCAGCAGGCGCTGGCGTGGGGCGTGAGCGACAATGTCGAGCTGATCCAGCGGGCCGATAACGAGTTCGTGTGGAACTGGGTCACCATTAACCAGTGACCGCCAGCTTGCGCTGACCGGCGGCGGGTGCGGGCTTCGGCCGGCACCCGCCGTCTGCGTTTTGCAGGTGCTTCGGCACGCCGGAACCCTGCCCGCCCGCACCGCTTGACTGTCGTGGCCGAGCGGCGCAGACACCCCAGTCAGACCCGCCGGCTCTACGAACCGCTCCCCTCCGGCGCCGGATGTGGTTTACTGAGTGGCGCCGCCGGCCAGCCCCGGTTTCGGCGGCAGAGCCGGACCCCAGCCCCGCTTTGGAGCTTCGCCCCACGCCATGGCCGCCTTCATCGTCCGTCGGTTGATCCAGGCCACCCTGGTCATGCTGGTGGTCGCCCTGATCGCCTTCCTGCTGTTCAACTATGTGGGCGATCCGATCAACAACATGGTCGGCCAGGACACCACCGCGGTGGAGCGCGAGGCGCTGCGCGAGCAGCTCGGCCTCAACGATCCGTTCTATATCCAGTTCGGCCGCTTCGTGGAGCACATCCTGGAGGGCAATTTCGGCCGCTCCTACCGCCAGAGCCGGCCGGTGGAGGACATGATCGCCGACTACCTGCCGGCGACGCTGGAACTGGCGGTGGTTTCCGCCATCCTCGCCCTGGTGTTCGGCGTCGCCATGGGGGTGTACACGGCGCTGAGGCGCTACAGCGCCTTCAGCCAGGTGCTGATGACGGTGTCGCTGATCGGCGTGTCGCTGCCCACTTTCCTCATCGGCATCATCCTCATCCAGGTCTTCGCGGTGGAACTGCACTGGCTGCCGCCCCAGGGCCGGGTGGGCGGCGAGGACGACCTGGTGCGCCTCGGCTGGTGGACCACCGGGCTGCTCTCCTTGGAAGGCTGGCGGCGCATCATCCTGCCGGCGATCACGCTCGGCATGTTTCAGATGACGCTGATTATGCGCCTGGTGCGCGCGGAGATGCTGGAAGTGCTGCGCACCGACTTCATCAAGTTCGCGCGCGCCCGCGGCCTTACCGACCGCGCGGTGCATTTCGGCCACGCGCTGAGGAACACGATGGTGCCGGTGATCACCATCACCGGCCTGCAGTTCGGCACCATCATCGCGTTTGCCATCATCACCGAGCGGGTGTTCAACTGGCCGGGGGTCGGCCAGATGTTTCTCGATGCCGTGATCCACGTGGATATCCCGGTGATGGCGGCCTATCTGGTGCTGATCGCGATGGTCTTCGTGGTCGTCAATCTGGCGGTCGATATCCTCTATTTCGTCGTCGATCCGCGCCTGCGGGTGGAACGCTCCACCACCGGGCACTGACACGTACGGCGGCGCCCAAGAGGATTTGAGGAAGGACACGTACACACCCCATGGCCGACTCCTCCGCCACAGATGTCGAATTCGCCGGCCGGGCCAGCCCCGACCCCGAGGGCGAGGCCCCGCGGCCCGCGGCCGCCCGGCGCGCCGGCCCGCTCGCCCGCTTTTTCGACAGTGACCTGTGGTACAGCTTTCGGCGCTCGCCGGTCACCATGGTGGCCGCGGTGGTGTTCCTGCTGATCGTCTTCGGCGCGGTGTTCGCGGTGTGGCTGGCGCCGCACGACCCGCTGTCGCC
>JAGQRL010000230.1:0-173 GCA_020425485.1 Rhodospirillaceae bacterium | reverse complement strand
TGTCGGTGGGCCTGTGCTCGGTGCTGTTCGCCATGGTGCTGGGCGTCGGGCTGGGGCTGCTGGCCGGCTACAAGGGCGGCTGGGTGGATGCGCTGATCATGCGCATCGCCGACATCCAGCTCAGCTTCCCGGCCATCCTGATCGCCCTGCTGGTGGACGGCGTCACCCGCGAG
>JAGQRL010000229.1 GCA_020425485.1 Rhodospirillaceae bacterium | reverse complement strand
AGCCCGCCCTTGTCGGACTGGCTGAGGTAGAAGTGGCCGGCGCCGAAGGTGACGACGCCGTCGATGAACGGCTTCAGCCCTTCCGACACGAAGGCCGTGAGCAGGTGGGTTTCGATGGGCAGGTCGATCCCCGCCATCTGGGCAACCAGGCTGGTGTTGCCGGCGACGGCCAGGCCCACCTTGTCCGCCAGGATGCGGCCGCGGGGCGTTTCCACGCCGGCCACCCGGCCGCCTTCGATCACCAGGCCCGTCACCTCGCAGTTCTGGGCGATGTGCACGCCCAGCCGGTCGGCAGCACGGGCGTAGCCCCAGGCCACGGCATCGTGGCGCACGGTGCCGCCGCGCGGCTGCAGCAGGCCGCCGTGGATGGGGAAGCGGGCATTGTCGAAATCCAAGAGCGGGGCGTATTTGCGCACCCCGTCCACATCCAGCAGTTCGGCATCCACGCCGCACAGCCGCATGGCGTTGCCGCGGCGGGCAAAGGCATCTCTCTGGCTATCGGAATGATAGAGATTGAGCACGCCCCGCTGGCTGACCATCATATTGAAATTCAGGTCCTGGGCCAAACTCTCCCACAACTTTAGGGAGTGCTCGTAAAACGGCTCGTTGCCCGGCAGCATGTAGTTGGAGCGGATGATGGTGGTGTTGCGCCCGACATTGCCGCCGCCGATGTAGCCGCGCTCCAGCACCAGCACATCGGTGATGTTGTGGTTGCGGGCGAGGTAGTAGGCGGTGGCCAGCCCGTGGCCGCCGCCGCCCACGACGATCACCTGGTAGCGGTCGCGCAGGGCGTGGTCGCGCCAGGCCTGGGGCCAGGATTTGTGCCCGGTTAAGGCGGCACGGGCGAGCGAGAAGACGGAATAGCGCATGGGGTCGAGTTTATCCGATGGCAGCGGCCGGCGGAGCAGGGGAACGGCTGCCGGCCCGGCCCATGGCATACGAAAAATCCGCGCCCCGGCAAGCCACGTTTCCGACGTCGATCTGTCGTTTCTGGCCAAGATTGTGCGCATGACAGACAAAAGTCTGCCGGCCAAAAGGGCGCGCGCGCCTTGCCCAGATCAACCATGGTGATAAAGTGCCCGCCGCATGACGACGGGAACATGCGCTCGGGCACCCCTGTCGGCGGCGCCTGCCGCCCCCGCCCCAGCATCCGCTAAGCAAGCCCGACAAAGCAAACGGACGGATCGGCCATGAACATTCACGAGTATCAGGCGAAGGCCTTGCTGCAAAGGTACGGGGTCGCGGTGCCGCGCGGCGGTGTGGCGTACACGGCGAAGGAAGCCGAGGACGTGGCGCGCCAGCTCGAAGGACCGGTCTGGGTAGTCAAATCCCAGATCCATGCCGGCGGCCGCGGTGCCGGCCGCTTCAAGAACGATCCCGACGGCAAGGGCGGCGTCCGCGTCGTCAAGTCGGTGCAGGATGTGCACGACAACGCCAAGGCGATGATCGACCAGGTGCTGGTGACCAAGCAGACCGGCCCGACCGGCAAAGAGGTCAAGCGCATCTATGTCGAGGAAGGCTGCAACATCGCCCGCGAGCTGTATCTCGGCATGCTGGTGAACCGCGAGACCAGCCGGATCGTGGTGATGGCCTCCACCGAAGGCGGCATGGAGATCGAAGAGGTCGCCGCCAAGACGCCGGAGAAGATCATCAAGCTGGATATCGACCCGCTGACCGGCCTGCGCGGCTACCACGCCCGCGCCATCGCCTTCGGGCTGGGGCTTTCCGGCAAGCAGGTGTCGAGTGCGGTGAAGTTCCTCACCGGCATGTACAAGGCCTTCATGGACCTGGATGCCTCCATCGTGGAGATCAACCCGCTGGTGGTGACCGGCGAGGGCCAGGTGATGGCGCTGGATGCCAAGATGAACTTCGACGGCAACGCGCTGTTCCGCCATCCCGACGTGCTGGACCTGCGCGACGAGACCGAAGAGGACCCCGCGGAGCTGGAAGCCGCCAAGCACGAGCTGAACTACATCAAGCTCGACGGCAAGATCGGCTGCATGGTGAACGGCGCCGGCCTGGCCATG
>JAGQRL010000228.1:13818-29905 GCA_020425485.1 Rhodospirillaceae bacterium | reverse complement strand
GTGGAGCCCGGACTTTCCTCCCCCGGCCTGAACCGAAGGCGGCCATCCGATCGTCTGGCCCGGCCGCCACAATAGGGCGTCTTCGCCCATGGCGGAAACGGTTCCGCTCCCGCCATGGGATCGCATGGGACACGGCCATGGGATTGCATGGGACGGAGCGGCCTCAGTTGGCCGGAATGGACCTGTCTCTTCAGCTCTAGCTGCCCGGCCGTTCGGCCAGGCGCGGCCGGCGCAGCACGATGATGCCCACACCGGTGATGGTAAGCAGCGCCCCCACCACCAGTGCCAGCGAGAACGGCTCGCCCAGCAGGGCCACGCCGGAGATCACGCCGAACACCGGCACCAGCAGGGTGAACGCCATCATCTGGTTCACCCCGTAGCGGCCGAGCATGCGGTACCAGATGCCATAGGCGAGGATCACCACCATCACCGCCTGGTAGACGATGACGCCGATCACCGTCCACGAGATGCCGGTCAGCGCCTCCCACTGCCCGTCCTCCAGCGCCAGCGAGGCGGCAAGCTGCATGGGCACGGCGAACATCGCCATCCAGCCGTTGATGGTGAACCCGTCCAGCCCGCCCAGCCGGGTCATCTGCACATTGGCGACCGCCCACACCATGGCCGCCAGCACCACCACGCCGATGGCCCACAGCTCCGAGCCGCCGGTGGGCGCGCCGGCCAGCAGCGCCACCCCGCCGATCGCCACCACCATGCCCAGCACCCGGCGCCAGCCCGGCGGGTCCTTGAACAGGATGGCCGAGAGGATGGCGGCGAACGGCACCTGGGTTTGGATGGCCACCGCCGCCACCGACGCATCGATGGAGTTGAGGGCGGAGAACATCAAGGAGAAGTGCAGCGTGCCCAACGTCATGGCGAGCACCAGGAGCGGCACGAAGCGGCCCCGCGGAAACCGCACGAAGGGCACCAGCAGGGCCGCCACCAGGGCGAAGCGCAGCGTCACCAGGAAGATCGGCGGCATCTCCGCCACGCCCAGCTTGGCGATGACGAAGTTCAGCCCCCAGGTCACCGCCACCAGCAGGGTCAGCAGCAGATCGATCGGTTTCATGGGGTGCGGCCGGGGGCCAGGGCAGTGCAATGCATCGCCGCCAACCTATCGCGCCCCCGGCGCTACCAGATAGCAAGCGGCCCGCAGCACAGCCATGCCGGCCGGCGCGCTTGCCTGTCGGCCAAGGCGCGATAGCCGCGGGCCGGAACGGGCCTACCGGCCCAGCTTGCGGCGCAGTGCGTCGAGGATCGATTGCTTGGCCGCCTGGGCCTCGCGCAGTTCGGCGTAGGCGTCTTCCTCCCGCGCCACGGCGTCGCGCGGCGGCTCGATGCCCTCGGTGTCGAACGGCACCATGGCCTGCACCGCCGCCATGTAGCGGGTCTGGGCTTCCATCTCGTGGCGGATCGCCGCCTCAAGCTTTTCCTTCAGGCTCTGCGCCATCGCCGTCCCCTCCCGCGCCGCACCAGATCACCAGACGCCGTTTGTGCCGGCTGTCAGTGGCCGCGCGCAAGCCTGCGGCGCGGAGGGGCGGCCGCGCCGTGCCGGAACGCCTCGGCCTGCGGTTCCGCCAGGCCGTCGCCAGGGGGCGTTTCCCCGTCCCCGTCATCGTCCTCGCCTTCGCCCTCACCCTCGTCGGCAGCGGCGAACAGCTCGCGCAGCATGCCCTCGCGGTTGTTGAGGAAGCGCCGGGTGATGCGCACATGGTCCAGCGCATCGAACGTCGTCTCCGCCACTCCGTCCGCACCGATCTCCAGAAGCTGGGCGTGGGGATAGGCCATCAGGATGGGCGCGTGGGTGGCGATGATCACCTGCACCTCGCCGGTCCGCCGCCACGCGTCCAGCAGTTCCAGGAAGCGGAGCTGCTGCATCGGCGACAGCGCGCTGTCCGGCTCGTCCAGCAGATAGATGCCGCGCCCTTTGAAGCGGTTGCGGAACAGCGCCATGAAGCTTTCGCCGTGGGAAACGGCGCGCAGCGAGCGGCCGCCATAGGGCGCGAACACCTCCTCGCCGCCGCCCTCCGGCTCGCCGGCCATGCCGTCCAGCGCGCGCGCCAGGTTGAAAAAGCTCTCCGCGCGCAAGAAGAACCCGCGGCCCACCCGCGGCCGCCAGGAAAACACCAGCAGGGGATTGATCACGGTGCCCGGCCGCTTGCCTTCCCGCGTGGCAAAGGCCTGGTTGCGGTCGCCGCCTTCGGGGTGGAAGCCGCAATCGGCGGCAATCGCCTCCAGCAAGGTGGACTTGCCCGTGCCGTTCTCCCCCACCAGCAGGGTGACCGGTTGGGTGAAGGCAAGCCGGAAGGGCCGGCGGGCGAACAGCGGCGTGGTGTAGGGGTAGCGCTGCGGGTCGCCGCCGCCGGTTTCGCGGATTTCCCTGAGGAAGGGCGGCGGCAGGGCCTGGGTCTTGTCGCGCGCCATGCCGGCTATTCCGCCCCAAGGGCTGCGGCCATCGCCGCGTCGGGGTCGTTGAGCACGCGGCGCAGGGTGCGCACATGCTCCAGGTCGTCATACTCCGCCTGGCGGATGCCGGACGATGTGATCTCCCACAGCGCAGCACCGGGGAAGGCCATCAGGATCGGCGAGTGGGTGGCCAGGATCACCTGGGCCATGCCGTCGTGCCGAAGGTTACCCAGCAATACCAGCAGTTCCAGCAGCCGGGTTGGCGACAGCGCCGCTTCCGGCTCGTCCAGCAGATAGATGCCGGGCCCCTTCAGGCGCGCCTGGAACAGCCGGTGGAACGCCTGGCCGTGGGAGTGGCCGTGGTACAGCATGTCGACCGGCAGGGGCCGCGGGTTGCCGAATCGGTCGGTCTCGTCCACGTCGTCCAGGTAGCGCGACAGGTTGAAGAAGGTTTCCGCGCGCAAGAACAGGCCGAACTGCACCTTGGGCTTCCAGGCGAACCGCACCTGGTCCGCCAGCGGGTGGTGGCGCGGCTCGTCGGTCTCGTAGTGGTGGTTCTGGGTGCCGCCCTCGGGACTGAACCCGCAATTGGCGGCGATGGCTTCCAGCAGGGTGGATTTGCCGGTGGCGTTCTCCCCCACCAGGATGGTGGTCTGGTGGGTGAAGGCGATGTCGACCTTCCGCCCGGCGAAGATCCGGGCGTTGAAGGGAAAGCTGTCCCAGTCCGGCGCTGCCCCCTCGCGCAGCGTGATGTTCCGCAGGAACGGCGGTGAGAACACCGCCCGCCGGCGTTCGGACTCCCAGGCTCGCCGCCACCTCACATGCTTCATGTTGGGAAAATCCATCGCCACCCTGCGACGCTGGAAAATGGGTGCCGCCGCAACCTGTATCATATGTTCTTGATTTGTACCATGCCTTGCCGGCATTTTCCGCTTCCCGATCGGCGGCGGCGGACCATCTATGGGAGCTTGAGAACGCGAGAGGCCCCATGCCCGATGCCAAGCTGATCTACGACGCCGCGCGCGAGCGCCTGCACGGCACCATCGATGGGGCGCCGGTGGACCTGCGCGCGGTTTCCGGCGGCCATCGCGGGGCGGTGGATCCGGGGCGCTGGCAGTCCGGCCCGGAAAGCTGGGACCGCACAAAGGTGGGCGGGCCGACGCCGGCCGGCCGCTACACCATCTATTGGCTGGGGGACTACACCTCGCCCACCAACAAGCGCTTCGGGCTGTGCTGCTTCCTCCACCCCGACCCCGAAACCAAGGCGTGGATCGACGCTGCGGGGCGCACCTGGAACGACTTCCTGCTGCACAAGCCCGGTGCCGTGGGCAGCGAGGGCTGCATCATCCCCTGGCCGATGGAAAGCTACGAGGCGCTGATCACCCGCCTGGCCGGCGAGGTCGACCAGCCGGTGGGCACGCTGGAGGTGGTGTAGGCGGGCGCCTACTCCGCCCGCATGGCGCGCAGTTCGGCTTCCGACACCTGGAAGCCCAGCAGCACCTGGTAGGTGGGGCCGATGGCCCGGCGCTCCAGCGGAATGGTCTGCACCAGTTCCTCGGTCACCCGGCCCACCGCGGAGTCGCTGTCGATCTCCACCTCGGTGGAGAACACTTCCTTGGCCAGGATGCGCTCGCTGGGATCGACGATCGCCACGAAATACTGGAACGGCACCGCCTCGCCGGCGTAGCGCGGGCCGCGCACGGCATCGAAGTCCACCTGCAGCACCACCCGCACGCCGTCCTCGTCGTAGTCGCAGCCGCCGGTGAAATTGCCCACCGACAGGTCGGCCACAAGCTGGGTGGGGTCGCGCACCTCCCCGGCATAGCGCTGGATTTCCGAAACATCCGCCACCACCGAGACATCGGGGCAGGTGAACACCTCGTCGCGCGTGATCACCTCGATCTGGCTTTCGGTGGGCGGATCGGTCAGCTCGTCGTCGCCGCCGCAGGCCGACAGCGCCAGCACCGCAGCGCCCGCCAGCAGCCAGGCGGCCGCGCGGGGCATCAACGGGCGGAAAGCGAAAGCGCCGGTCGGAACGAGGTGCAGCATCGGGTCGATCTCCTGGGGAGGGTGGCCAGACACTAGGCAAGCCCGCGGCCGGCCACAAGCGCCCGGTCGACCCGTCCCCGCGCCGGTGCTACCGATGGGGCCACCGCCGGAAAGCCCCACGCTCAGCCCATGGACCTGTCAGACCGCAAGACCCGCGCCGTCCCCACCGGCCGCAGCGATGCCGGCGATGCCGCCGCCCTGGCGGAGGTGGCGAGGCGCTATGCCACGGCCATCACGCCGGCCATGGCGGAGCTGATCGACCCCGCCGACCCCGACGATCCCATCGCGCGCCAGTTCCTGCCCGATGTGCGGGAACTTAACGAGGCGCCGGGCGAACGCAGCGATCCCATCGGCGATGTGGCGCACAGCCCGCTGCCCGGCCTTATCCACCGCTATGCCGACCGGGTGCTGCTGACGCTGCATCACGCCTGCCCGGTCTATTGTCGCTTCTGCTTCCGGCGCACCCGCGTCGGCCCCGGCGGAGCAGCACTGGATGCCGCGGGGCTGGAGGCGGCACTGGCCTATATCG
This sequence comes from Rhodospirillaceae bacterium, assembly GCA_020425485.1. GTDB lineage: Bacteria > Pseudomonadota > Alphaproteobacteria > DSM-16000 > Inquilinaceae > JACKIH01. Next base: position 24,924 of record JAGQRL010000228.1, on the reverse strand, counting down.
ACGGCCACCCGGAGATCTGGGAGGTCATCCTCTCGGGCGGCGACCCGCTGCTCATCAGCCCGCGGCGGCTGGACCGGGTGCTGGGGCGGCTGGACGCCATCGGCCATGTCGGCGTGGTGCGCCTGCACAGCCGCGTGCCGGTGGCCGATCCCAGCCGGGTGACGCCGGATCTGGCCGCCACCCTGCGGCGGGCGGATACCGCGGTGTGGATGTCCGTCCACACCAACCATCCCCGCGAGCTGACGGAAGATGCCGCCGCCGCCATCGCCCGCCTGGTGGATGCCGGCGTGCCGGTGGTCTCCCAGACCGTGCTGCTCAGGGGCGTCAACGACGATCCCGCCATCCTGGAAGCGCTGTTCCGCCGCCTGGTGCGCCTGCGCGTGAAACCCTACTACCTGCACCATCCCGATGCCGCGCCCGGAACGGCACATTTCCGCCTGTCCCTGGCCGAGGGCCAGGCGATTGCCGGGGCGCTACGCGGCCGCGTGTCCGGCCTCTGCCAGCCCACCTATGTGCTGGATATCCCCGGTGGCCACGGCAAGGTGCCGGTGGGGCCGTGCCACGCCCGGCCCGACCCGAACGGGTGGACCATCGCCGACCCAAAAGGTGACCTCCACAGCTACCCCGATGACGCCGGCCCATCCGAGTGCGATTGACCGGCGGGCGCAAGCGGTGTCATCCAGGCATCGCTTCCAGCCGCCTGCCAGCAAGATCCGACGCCCATGGCCGTCTACACAGAAGTCACCGATGAAGAGGTGTCCGCGTTCGTCGCCGAGTACGACATCGGCGCCGTGGTCGCCTGCAAGGGCATCGCCGAGGGCGTGGAGAATTCCAACTACCTGCTGGTCACCACCGGCGGCCGCTTCATCCTGACGCTCTACGAAAAGCGGGTGGCCGAGGCCGACCTGCCCTTCTTCGTCGCCCTGATGCAGCACCTCGCCTCCAACGGCATCCGCTGCCCGCTGCCGCTGTCTGGCCGCGACGGGCAGACGCTGCGCCGGCTTTCCGGCCGGCCGGCCGCCATCGTGACGTTTCTGGACGGCATGTGGCCGCGGCGCATCCAGCCGGTGCACTGCCATGAGCTGGGCCGCGGCCTGGCGGCCATGCACCTGGCCGGTGCCGATTTTTCCATGGTGCGGGTGAACGACCTGTCGGTGGCCGGCTGGCGGCCGCTGTTCGAAGCCTGCGGCGAGGGGGCGGACAGCGTGTCGCCCGGCCTGGGGGCCGCCCTGGCGGCAGAGCTGGACATTCTGGAGGCGGCCTGGCCGGCCGACCTGCCGGCGGGCGTGATCCACGCCGACCTGTTCCCCGACAACGTGTTCTTCCGGAACTCCGAGCTGTCCGGCTTCATCGACTTCTATTTCGCCTGCACCGATCTGCTGGCCTACGACATCGCGGTGTGCCTGAACGCTTGGTGCTTTGAGGTGGACGGTGCCTTCAACATCACCAAGGCCCGCGCGCTCCTGTCCGCCTACACCGCGGAGCGCCCGGTTTCCGCTGAGGAACTGGCGGCCCTGCCGGTGCTGGCGCGGGGGGCGGCGATCCGCTTCCTGCTGACCCGGCTTTACGACTGGCTGAACGTGCCCGACGGCGCCCTGGTGCGGCCCAAGGACCCGCTGGAATACTGGAAGAAGCTGCGCTTCCACCAGCAGGTCTCCACCGTGGCCGCCTACGGGCTCGATCCATGAGCCGCAGCCGCGTGGAAATCTTCACCGATGGCGCGTGCAGCGGCAATCCCGGCCCCGGCGGCTGGGGGGCGGTGCTGCGCTATGGCTCGGCGGAAAAGGAGCTGTCGGGCGGCGAGGCGGACACCACCAACAACCGCATGGAGCTGATGGCGGTGATTTCCGCCCTGGAGGCGATGAAGCGGCCGGTGCACGCCATCGTCACCACCGACAGCCGCTACGTTCAGCAGGGCATCAGCCAGTGGCTCGCCGGCTGGAAGGCGCGCGGCTGGAAAACCGCCGACAAGAAGCCGGTGAAGAACCAGGACCTGTGGCAGCGCCTGGATGCGGCGGCAGCCCGCCACACGGTCGATTGGCTGTGGGTGAAGGGCCATGCCGGCCACCCGGAAAACGAACGGGCAGATGCGCTGGCCCGCCAGGGGCTGCGCGAAGCCGCCCAGGCCGGCGAAGACTAGCCTTGGCAATATTTAATTGGGGCTGGGGCGACGGGCCGGGAGAGCGGTCTGGCGAGGCCGGAAGGACGGGAATTTCGGGGCCGCAGCGGGCGCCGGGTCAGGCGATGATGTCCGGCAGAATCTGGCTGCGCAGGCAGGCGATCTGATCCTTCAGGAGCAGCTTGCGCTTCTTTAATCGCTGAAGTTGCAACTGGTTGGTGACCGGGTCTTCAGACATTCGGGCGATCACGTCGTCCAGGTCGCGGTGCTCGACCATCAGCGTCGCCAGTCTCTCACGCAACCCAATCGCGTCGTCCATCGCGTCCTCACGGTACTGGGAGCGGTCTATTACACCCTTGCGACGATGGAGAGAACCGATTGATGACCAGTTGAAGCATCTCTCGGTTGTCGGCATGCTGCGAAACGCCACGTGTCCTAACCAAATCTCGCGCCGCCCGCCGCGGCCCTCAATCAAAACGGAGCCTCGACCATGACAAACGGCATGCGCATCGGAATCCTGACCAGTGGGGGCGATTGCGCCGGCCTGAACGCCGTGCTTCGAGCCGCCGTTCACCGGGCAGCGCGGGTGGGCCACACCATCCTCGGGATCAAGGAAGGTACCGCCGGGCTGCTGACCCGGCCGCTGCAATACGAAGTGCTGTCGCCCGACCAGTTCGACGGATCGATGATCCGCGCGGGCGGCACCATCCTGGGCACCACCAATAAGGGCGACCCCTTCGCCTTCCCCATGCCCGACGGCACCACGCGCGACCGCTCGATGGAAATCATCGGCGGCTTCCGCGAACTCGGCATCGAAGCGCTGATCGGCATCGGCGGCGACGGCAGCTTCCGCATCCTGAAGAAGCTGTGCGACCTGGGCGGCATCAACCTGGTGGGCATCCCCAAGACCATCGACAACGACGTCAGCCTGACGGAAGTGGCCATCGGCTTCGATACCGCCGTGCAGGTGGCGACGGAGGCGCTGGACCGCCTGCAGCCCACCGCAGCCAGCCACCACCGCGTGATGGTGCTGGAGGTGATGGGCCGCGACGCCGGCCACATCGCGCTGAATGCCGGCATCGCCGGCGGCGCTGACGTGATCCTGGTGCCGGAGATCCCGGCCGACCTGCAAAAGGTGGCCGACAAGATCGAACAGGTGCGCAAGGGCGGGCGCAACTTCGCGCTCGTGGTGGTGTCCGAAGCGGTGCGCGATGCCACCGGCGAGACCATCATGAAGAAGTTCGCCGACGGCGAGATCCGGCTCGGCGGCATCGGCCACTTCGTCGGCGACCAGATCGCCAAGCTGACCGGGGCGGAAACCCGCGTGACGGTGCTGGGCCACGTGCAGCGCGGCTCCATGCCGAGCTGGCGCGACCGCATGATCGCCGCGGCCTTCGGCAGCCATGCCGTCGACCTGATCGAGGAAGGCAAGTTCGGCCACATGGTGGCGTGGTCCAACCGCCAGGTGATCGACGTGCCCATCGAGGACGCGATCAAGAACTATCACAGCGTCGCACTGGACGACACGCTGGTGGTCACCGCCCGCGAGCTGGGGATCTGCCTCGGCGACTGACGCCAGCCATCGGCGGAGCCAAGACGCAACGGCCAGCCCTCGGGCTGGCCGTTTGCCGTTGCGGGCGGCGGCGACCGCAGAGTCACACAGATCAGCAGGCCAGGCCCGCTGCATTTCCACCAATGGGCGAACAGGATCTGGGGGGCGGCGGGTGCCGAAGCAGGGTGCCCGCGGGGCTCCACCGGGGCGGCTGCGGCCGGCCCCAGGCGACAACTTTCGTAAACCACGAAAACCGCGTCTTATGTACGGAACCTCTGCAGAAAGCAACCCTGTTTCTGGAAATCCGTGCTAGCCTTCCCACATTGGTCATATCGTCACCCAACATGGGAGGAACGCAGAATGGCAATGTCGGAACGTCTCGCCTCGCTTCAGACCAAGCACGCTCAGCTGGAGCGAGAACTGGATGAGGAATTCCAACGCCCCATGCCGAACACCGAGACGGTGACTCGCCTGAAACGGGCCAAGCTGCGTTTGAAGGATGAAATGGCCCAAATGTCCGCCTGACGCGACGGATCGCGAACCGCAGACAAGAAGGCGCGACCCCCCAGGGGCCGCGCCTTTCGATTCCTGGCCAATAAATCTTCGGTCCCCTGCCCCCGCAGCCTGCCGGGTGCCCCTTAAGGACGCCCCGCAGCGGCGGACGGTGGGTGATCAGTTGTCCGCCGTCAGGTCGAGGAGTTCCGGCTGCGCGTCCTCGGCCTCAGCCTCGGTCCCGGGCTCGTAGATCGCCTGCTCGTCGCCCACCGGCGCCATCTCGCCGTCGCCCGTCGTCTCGTCGCCGTCCATCGGCCGGCGTGCCGCCTTGGCCTTGTCCAGCGCTTCGTCCAGGTCGACCTGCTTGCACAGGCCCAGCATCACCGGATGGCGCGGCTTGATGTTGGGGCTGTTCCAATGGGTGCGGTCGCGCACCGCCGCGATGGTCGGCTTGGTGGTGCCGATCAGGCGGCCGATGGCGGCATCGGTCAGCTCCGGGTGATTGCGCAACAGCCAGGCGATGGCATCGGGCTTGTCGGCCCGCTTGGTCACCGGGGTATAGCGCGGACCCTTGGTGCGGATCGCCGGCTGCGGGATCGTCTGCTCGGCGAATTCCAGGTGCGCGTCGGGATCGGCCTGGCAGCGATCGATCTCGTCCTTGGTCAACTGCCCGTTGGCGATGGGGTCAAGCCCCACCATGCCGGTCGCCACCTCGCCATCGGCGATCGCCGCGATCTCCAACTCGTGCAGGCCGCAGAAGGCGGCGATCTGCTCGAAGGTGAGTGCCGTGTTCTCGACCAGCCAAACGGCCGTAGCCTTCGGCATCAGCGGCTGCCGCTGGATCATCTTTCCTCCAAGTCGGGTCTCGTGCCCGGGTGCGGGGCCTCAGCAACCGGCGCGCCGACACCCTTTCCTATGTTCACTCAGTTTCTTGTCATATAGCGCGGCCCTGCCCCGGCGGCAAACCGCATGGTTGCGTGGCCCGATCCACGACCGCATGGTGCTGGCGGACCCGTCGCCGTTCGCCAGCGTTTGCGCCGGCCGGCCGCCGAAGAGGACGCCGATGATCGAGGAAGAGCCACGCCCCCTGCCGCAGCGCCCGCGCCCGCTCGACAACCTGTCGATCGAGGAGCTGGAAGAGTACATCGTCGAGCTGAAGGGGGAGATCGCGCGGGCCGAGCAGATGATCGCCGCCAAGCGCGATTTCCGCGGCGCCGCGGACGCGGTGTTCAAGTTCTGAGCCTCGCCCGCCCCGACAACGCGGCGGAAGCCCCCGCCGATTTGCTATAACACCGCCATCCCGGCACCCCCGTTCCACGGGGTCGCCCAACCGACGCCCAAGAAACCCAGGAGGACCTCCATGCTGCGCGGCAGAACTGCCATCATCACCGGATCGACCAGCGGCATCGGGCTTGGCGTTGCCCGCCGCCTGGCCGCTGCGGGCGCCGACATCGTGCTCAACGGCTTCGGCGACGCCGCCGAGATCGAAGCCCTGCGCGCGGAGATCGCCGGCACCCACGGCGTGCGCGCCACCTATCACGGGGCGGACATGTCGAAGCCGGCGGAAATCGCCGCGCTGATCGACCACGCCAAGAACGAGCACGGCCGCCTGGACATCCTGGTGAACAACGCCGGCATCCAGTTCGTCGCCCCGATCGAGGACTTCCCGCCGGACCGCTGGGATGCGGTGATCGCCATCAACCTGTCGGCCAGCTTCCACACCACCCGCCTGGCGGTGCCGCTGATGCGCGCCCAGCGCTGGGGCCGCATCATCAACATCGCGTCGGCCCATGGCCTCGTCGCCTCGGTCAACAAGGTGGCCTATGTGTCGGCCAAGCACGGGCTGGTGGGGATGACCAAGGTGGTGGCGCTGGAAACCGCCGGGTCGGGCATCACCGTCAACGCCATCTGCCCCGGCTGGGTGCTGACGCCGCTGGTGCAAAAGCAGGTGGATGCGCTGGCCGAGAGCAAGGGCCTGAACGATGCGGAGGCCCGCGAAGCCCTGCTGGGCGAAAAGCAGCCGTCCAAGACCTTCGTGACGCCCGAACAGCTCGGCGGCCTGGCGGTGTTCCTGTGCAGCGAGGATGCGTCCCAGGTGACCGGCACCACCCATTCCATGGATGGCGGCTGGATCGCCCAGTAGCGGCCAGGAGCGCCCAGTAGCACCCGGTCCTCCAGCGCGGTCCCGCCTTCGCGGGATCGCGTCTGCCCTCAACACCGCTCGGTCAGCCAAGCCATTGGCAACTGTCGGGGGGCCGGGTGGGCCGGGGCCGTTTGATCGTAAAGCGGCCTAGCGAACCAAGGCGAGGCCGCCGCTGCCGGGGCGCGGCGGCGGCGTTCTGATGTCGTTGTCGAGCCGGGAGATGCGGCCGTAGACCGAGAGGCTGCGGGTGAGCAGCTCGCGCACCTTGGGCGGCAGGTTCGGGTCGTCGTGCCAGTAGGTTTCCTCGCACACGTCCTGGCCGCCCAGCCGGCGCTCGTCGGCCAGCGCCCAGGCGGCCGGGTATTCGCCGGCGGCCACCGCCTTGTGGGTGAGCAGCCACGCCATGGCGTGGGTCAGCCGGCAGGTGATCCGCATGGTTTCCTGGCTCACCAGCAGCCGCGCCTCGCTGGGCATCCCCACCACATCGCTGCGCTCGCGCTGCAGGAAATAGGTGCGCGCCTCCATCAGCAGGCCCAGCACCTCGTCGTAGAGCCGGCCAACGAACCCGATCTGCGCCACCCGCCCATCCGCGGTTGCGGCAAGGCCGAAGGCGTGGGGAAAGGAGGGCGGAGGAGTCATGGCAGTCCGTAGTGGGCAGGGGGAGTACGCAGGCGGGTCAAGATTAGGCGATCACACGGATAAGTCGATCCCCGGAGGCGATGTTTCCGCACCCGAAAGGGTCCTGGAAAATCCTGGGGCCGCGACCCGCCGGCCGGCCGGCGGCGGGCTGTAAACGGTTTCCGGCGAGCCCCGCCGACGGCGGCGCGCGCCCCTTCGCCCGGCCTATTTCGACAGGGCATCCCAGCGCACCCCATAGGTCTTGGCCAACCAGTGTTCGCGGCTGAGCACCGGGTCGTTGTGGCGGATCACCATGCCGCCGCGGATCACCGTGATGCGGGTGCAGGACTGCACATAGGCCTGATACATGGTTTCGGCCTGGGCGACGGTGTTGGGCATGGTCGCCAGCTCGATGGCGTTGAGCGATTTCTCGGTCACCTCGATGGCGCCTTTGAGGATCTGGTCCTCCACCCACATCTTGAAGGCGGCCTTGGCGATCACCACCGCGGCGGTGCCGAGCCCGACCGTGCCGGTGACGCCGACGACGGTGGACAGGTTGGTCACCCCTTCGATGCCGCGGCCCATGTTCTTCGCCCGCCGCAGCCGCATGAAGGCCCGCTCGCCCTCCGCCGCCTTCATGGCCTGGGCGGACTTGTTGGCGGCGTTGATCTCCTCGATCACCTGGGCGGAGCTTTTGCCCGCCTGCGCGGTCTTCTTCACTGCGGCGACCGGTGGCGGATGCGTCTCGACCCATTTGGCGATGCGCTTTTCCACCAGCTTTTCGAATTCCTCGGTCCCGTGGGCGCCCTTGCGGCCACCGGACTTGTAGAAGTCGTCCCAGCATTCCTGGGTGAATTTCTTAAGCTGGGCCTCCCATTCTTCGTAGCTCATGCGTCCAGCCTCCCCCTCAGCAAGCCAGATGTGAACCGGGCGGACCGCACCCGGCCGCGCGCAGCTATCTGCCCTCGCCGCCGCGCATGCGGCGGCAATTGCGACTTCCCCGCCGCGGCGGGCAGGGGCGGTTCGATAGCTTGCTTAAGTTAATATTCGCCCTTGTGGCAGAGCCAAGGCAACGGCGGGTTCACTCCGTGGCGATGCACCGTTTGGGGATGCCGGATCCGCCTGGGCGGAGCAGTGCCAGGGGGGCAAGCCAGGGACGCCGGAGGGGGTCTTGAACGCATCCGGGGCTGCGCCCAAATCAGGGATGTCGAGGCGCCAGACCGGGCTTCGACGCTTTGATCGACGGGATCTGCCCATGCCGGGAGACCCGCATCTGGTATCGCTTCTGATGGAGGATCACCATGCGTACCTTTGATCTCACCCCCCTGTTCCGTTCCACCGTCGGCTTCGACCGCATGTCGCGGCTGCTGGACTCCGCGCTGAACCTTGACGACAGCGCGCTCGCCTACCCGCCCTACAACATCGAAAAGCGCGGCGAGAACGAATACCGCATCACCATGGCGGTCGCCGGGTTCTCCGAGGCCGACATCGAAGTCACCCAGCACGAGAACACGCTGATCGTGAAGGGCCGCCTGCAGGCGCCGGAAGAGGGCGGCACGTTCCTCTATCGCGGCATCGCCGGGCGCGCCTTCGAGCGGCGGTTCCAGCTTGCCGACTACATCCGCGTCGGTTCTGCCAGCCTGGTGAACGGGCTGCTGCATGTCGACATGGTGCGCGAGGTGCCCGAGGCCCTGAAGCCCCGCACCATCGCCATCGAAACGGAGGCGGTCGCGACCGCCCCGAAGATCGAGCAGAAGGCGGCGTAACCCACCCCAGCCGGCGGCCGGCATAGCAGCCGGTCGCCCGGCGGGATGCTTTGCAGCGGCGCCCCCCTTGTGGGGCGCCGTTTTCTGTTAGTTCACTCGAGTGTTGCCGGTTGCCACGTGCGACGCCGGCTTCCGCCCCTTGCCCGCCCCGCAGCTCACCGCATTCGCCCCGCCGTGACCCAGCCGCCGCCGCCCGCTCCCCCCGCGTCAGCCGACGACCCCGCCGCCCGCCTGGGCGGTGGCCGGGCGCTGCGCCGTGGCGTGATCGAAGCGCTGGGCGCGCCGGCCCTGCTGCTGTTCGCCAGCTATCTCGGCTTCGGCTCGCTGGTGCACGGGGCCGAGCTGTCGCTGTTCGCCGGCCTCGCCTCGACCATCGCCACCTTTGCCCTGCCCGGCCAGATCGTGGCGGTGGAGCTTTACGCCACCGGGGCCACGCTGACCGGCATCGCGCTGGCGGTGGCGCTGACCAATGTGCGACTGCTGCCGATGACGCTGGCGCTGGTGCCGCGCTTCGGCCGGGCGCCGCGCTGGCAGCTCTATGCGCTGGCCCACGTCATCGCGGTCACCGGCTGGGTGCAGGCGATGACGGTGTTCCACCGCGTGCCGGTGGCCGACCGCGTGCCCTACTACGCCGGCTTCGCCGCGGTGCTGCTGTCCTCCACGCTGACGGGCACGGTGTGCGGCTTCCTGGCGTCCGATGCGGTGCCGGCGGCCATTTCGCTCGGCCTCATCATGGTCAACCCGATCTATTTCCTGCTGATGCTCAGCCGCAACCTGGCGGTGCCGGCACATGCCTGGGCCATGGGCTTCGGCGTGGTGCTGGGGCCGAGCCTGCATCTGCTCAGCCCCGATTGGGGGCTGCTCGCCACCGGGCTGATTGCCGGAACCGCCGGTTTCGTGATCGGCCGCAGACCGTTACGGAGGCGGAATGGATGAGCCCTTCGCCTGGCTGACCATCGCCGTGGCCGCCGTCGTCACCTATCTGTGGCGCGGCCTGGGGGTGGCGCTGGCCGGCCGGGTGGCGCCGGACAGCCGGGTGCTCGACTGGGTGACCTGTGTCGCCTACGCGCTGCTGGCGGGGCTGGTGGCCCGCATGATCCTGGTGCCGGTGGGTCCGCTGGCCTCCGTCGACCTGTGGATGCGCCTGGCGGCGGTGGTGGCCGCGGTTGGCTGCTATCTGGCGGTCGGCCGGCGGCTGCTGCCGGGCGTGCTGGCCGGGGCGACGACGCTAGCCACCCTTGCCGCTGTCTCAGGGTTGTGAAAGTCCGCCAGGGCTTTCAGCGCCCGGTAGACCTGCTATGAAACAGGTAGACCGAATATTGGCGTGACCGACCTTGGCATGACCGAACCTGATACACCCGCCACCGAAGCCGTTTCGGCTCGATACAACGGGCTCGACACCTGGGAGTCCACAGACGTGCTGCACGCCATGTGGGAGGGCCAGGCGGCGGCCGTGGCTGCCCTGCGGCCGGTGCTGCCGGCCCTGGCGCGCGCCGGCGATGCCATGGCGGCCCGGCTTGCCGCCAGCCGGCATGGCCGCTTCGTCTATGCCGGGGCCGGCACCTCGGCCCGGCTGGGCGTGCAGGACGGGGTGGAGCTGGTGCCGACCTTCCACTGGCCGCCGGAACGGCTGGCCTATCTGGTGGCCGGCGGCGCACCGGCGCTGACCCGCGCCATCGAAGGGGCGGAGGACGACGGGGACGCCGCCGCCCGGGCGGTCGCCGATGCCCGCATCGGAGCCGACGATGTGCTGGTGGGCCTGGCCGCCAGCGGCAGCACCCGCTTCACCGTGCAGGCGCTGACGGCCGGTGCCGCCGCCGGGGCGCTCACCGTGGCCATCGCCAATGCCCCGGAAGCTCCGCTACTGGCCGCGGCCCACCACCCCATCCTGATCGAAACCGGGGCCGAGGTGATCGCCGGGTCCACCCGCATGAAGGCGGGCACCGCCCAGCGCGCCGCCCTCACCCTGCTGTCTTCGCTGGTGATGGTGCGGCTCAACCGGGTGCACGACAACCTGATGGTCGATGTGGAAGCCACCAACGCCAAGCTGGTGGCCCGCGCCGAACGGCTGGTGCGCCGGCTCACCGGTTGCGACCTGACGGCCGCCCGCACGGCATTGGAAGCCTGCCAGGGCCGGGTGAAGGCCGCGGTGCTGGTGATCGACGGGGCCGACCCCGAAGGGGCCGAACAGCTTCTGGCCGATACCGGCGGCTCGCTGCGGCGAGCGCGGACGGCGCTGGGCGAAATCTAGGTTCCGCTTCTACCCTCAGGCGTGGCCGGCGTCGCCCGACAGCGCCGAGGGGGTGACGCCGAGCTGGGCGATCGCCCGCTCCCATTTGGTCGACAGGTCCGCATCGAACAGCAGCGGTTCGGGTGCCGGCGCGTTCAGCCAGCCGTTGGACTGGATTTCGCC
>JAGQRL010000228.1:6468-13653 GCA_020425485.1 Rhodospirillaceae bacterium | reverse complement strand
AAGCCGCGGCCGGTTTCCACCGGCCCGCCCAGCAGCACCTGCATGCCTTCCAGGTCGACCTCCGGCGTGATCTCAAGCTGGTCGAGCAGCTCGCCCAGCGACAGCGACGGCATCTGCCGGTTGACCACCAAACCCATGGCGCCGTTGGCATTGTGGACGCACAGATAGATCACGCTGCGCGCAAACCGCGGGTCCGGCATGGACGGCATGGCGATCAGCAACTGGCCGGATAGGCTGGCTTGATCTTCAGGCATTGCAGTGTTCCCGTCGTCCTGCCGCGGGCGGCATGGCGCGCCTCTCGGCCGGCTGCTCACCATCCGGCCACGCCCATGCAAGTCCACTTGGGGGCGACCGTCGTTCGGTCAAGCGCTGCCGACAGACATCTCCCTCCAAGCCTATGCAGCGTGCGGTCGCATGGCGATGGACAAATCGTGACATGCGCCACAGCGCCCCATCACTATATTGAACCCAGAAACTGGGACCGAGCCATGGCAGGACGATGACCGAACGGCACGCCGCGCGCCCGGCGGGCGGCAGGATCCTCTCCGCAATCCGCCCCGCGATCCGCCCGGCAATCCGCCTGGGCCTCACCGCCCTGGCAGCGCTGTGCACCGTGGCCCTGCCGGCCGCAGCGGCCACCGGCGCGTGGGAACGCGTGGAAGTGGCGCCGGGGGCGGTGGTGGAGGTGCGCCTCATCGCCTCGGTCGACGGGGTGGGCGACCTGGCGGCCATTCCCGCCGGCCTGCAGGTGCGCCTGCCGGACGGCTGGAAGACCTATTGGCGGACGCCGGGCGATGCCGGCTACCCGCCGGACCTGGACCTCGCCGCCTCGGTCAATCTGGCCGGCCACGACTTCCAGTTTCCGGCACCCCACCGCTTCACCGTGCTGGGCATCGATACCATCGGCTACGAGGGCGAGGTGGTGTTTCCGCTCACCCTGCAGCCGCAAACGGTGGGCAACGGCCTGCTGGCCCGCGGCGAGCTGAACATGCTGGTGTGCAGCGAAATCTGCGTGCCCGCCCATGTGCCGCTGTCGCTGGTGCTGCCCGACGCCCCCGCCCACGCGGACGTCGAGGCGGCCCACCTGATCAACCGCTTCGCCGACCGGGTGCCGACCGCCGATAGCGCGCGCGCCGGCATCGCCGTGGACACCGTGGCCGGTACTGCGGACGGCCTGCACGTGGTGCTGGCCACCGCCGCCCCGCTCGACGACCCCGACCTGTTCGTTGAAGCGCCGCAGGGCTGGGCCTTCGCCCCGCCCGTCGTCCACGATCTCGGCGATGGCCGGATGGCCCTCAACCTCGCCGTCACCCAGCGGCCACTGGTCCCGGATGCCACCCTCACCGGGGCTCCGGTCACGCTCACCGTGGTGGACGGGCAGCGCGCGCTGGAGTTCACCGGCACCGTCGCCCGGCCGGGTGCCGTTGCCCCGCCCGATGCGATCATGCCAGCACACGATGGCTCGCAGCCGGCGGCGGCAGACGCCACCTCATGGCTCGGGCTGCTCGGCATCGCCCTGCTCGGCGGGCTGATCTTGAACCTGATGCCCTGCGTGCTGCCGGTACTGTCCATCAAGCTGTTCTCGGTGATCGGCCAGGGCGGGCGGGCACCCGCCGCAGTGCGCGCCGGCTTCCTGGCCAGTGCGGCCGGCGTCATCGTGTCGTTCTGGGTGCTGGCGGCGGGGCTGATCGCGCTCAAGGCCGCCGGTGCGGGGATCGGCTGGGGCATCCAGTTCCAGCAGCCGGTGTTCCTGGCGGCCATGGTGGTGGTGCTGGCGGCGTTTGCCTGCAACCTGCTGGGCCTGTTCGAGATCCGCCTGCCCGGTGCGGTGAGCGACCGTGCCGGCCGCATGGGCGGCGAGCACGGCCTGGCCGGCCCGTTCCTCACCGGCGCCTTTGCCACCGTGCTGGCAACCCCGTGTTCCGCCCCCTTCGTCGGCACCGCGGTGGCCTTCGCCCTGTCGCGCGGGACCTTGGAGATCCTGGCGATCTTCACCGCCCTGGGGGTGGGGCTGGCAGCCCCCTACCTGCTGGTGGCCGCAGTTCCGCACCTGGCCGCCCGGCTGCCGCGCCCCGGCCGCTGGATGGTGTGGGTGAAGCTGGCGATGGCCGCGGCCCTGGCGGCCACAGCGGCCTGGTTGCTGTCCATCCTGGCGGCACAGACGAGCCCGGCGGTGGTCGCCGCGGTGACCGGCCTGGCCGTGCTGCTGGCCGCCGCCCTGTGGCTGCGCGGCCGCATCGCCCCGCGGCTGCGCCCGGCGGGCACCCTGGCCGCGCTGGCCCTGGCTGCCGGCGCCATCGTGCTGCCGGCCGCCCACCAGCCAGGCGATGCCGCCGGCCCTGCGCGGCTGACGGCCGGCGTCGGCCAGGGCTGGCAGCGCTTCCAGCCCGAGACCATCGCCGAACAGGTGGCAGCCGGCCGCACCGTCTTCGTCGACCTCACCGCCGACTGGTGCCTGACCTGCCAGGTGAACAAGGCCCTGGTGCTGGAGGACAGCGCCGTGGCAGATCGTCTCGCCTCCGAAACGATCGTGACCATGCGCGGCGACTGGACACGGCCGGACCCGGAGATCGCCGGCTTCCTGGCCGACCATGGCCGCTACGGCATTCCCTTCAACGGCGTGTGGGGGCCGGGCGCGCCGGACGGCATCCTGCTGCCCGAACTGCTGACGGTGGACGCGGTGCTGGACGCGCTGGACGCCGCATCGGCCACCGCCGCCACCGAGCAGGCCGCGCTTCGGCGGCCCACGATTCCGTGACCCGGACCGTCACCCGAACCCTTGACCTGACGGCCGCCGCGCCGCACCTCTGCCCCACACCAGCAACGCCCGGCCGATGCCCGGCACGGGTGCACCCAACGAGACCGAGGAGACACTCCAGATGGCCATCCAGGTAGGCGACAAGATCCCGTCCGTCACCCTCAAGCACCTGACCGACGAGGGCATGCAGGAAGTCACCACCGACGAGCTGTTCGGCGGCAAGACGGTGGCCCTGTTCGCCGTGCCCGGCGCCTTCACCCCCACCTGCTCGGCCAAGCATCTGCCCGGCTACATCGAGCAGGCCGACGCCCTCAAGGCCAAGGGGGTGGATGCCATCGTCTGCCTGGCGGTCAACGACCCCTTCGTGATGAAGGAATGGGGCAAGGCATCGGATGCCGGCGACAAGGTGTTCCTGCTGCCCGACGGCAATGGCGACCTTACCCGCGCCATCGGCATGGAGATGGACGGCACCGGCTACGGCCTGGGCCACCGCGCCAAGCGCTTTGCCGCGGTGGTGAAGGACGGCACGGTGACGCACCTGGCCGAGGAGCCGGCCGGCGGTGTTACGGTGTCCGGTGCTGAAGCGATTCTGGAGGTGCTGTAGCCGGCACGGCGCGGCCCCGGCGCTGGGACAATCGCAGCCAACGGGTTGTGTTGACTATGACTGGGGCCGCCACGCTGTGTTACACCTTGGTCAAATTGTCGTCCGGGGGCGGCCGCGCACGTAGTCAGTTCGCGGCCGCATCCGTGCGGAGACCGGTCCGGCGGGCCGGTGGGAGTCGGACGGCCGAGCGCCGATCGACGCCTCTATAGGGATCCAGGAACCGCGCCATGCCCACCGAAGTCCGGCAGATCATCTTCACTTCCGAAGAACTGTACAACGCGCTGAGGATCTTCCGGGAACGCCGGCGCACGCCGATGCCGAGCGCACCGGTGGACCGGGTGGCGGTGCTGGCCGACCCGGACATCCGCACCGTCATCCTGTTCGGCCCGGACGAGAGCGGCGTGCGGCCGGAATCGGTGGAGATCACCTCTGACGAGATGGCGACCTCGCTGATCCTCTACTGCATCGACCACAAGATCCCGCTGCCGGTCACCGCCAGCAAGCATCTGCAGGTGTTCGGCGGCAGCGTCGGCCTGGTGATCCACAAGAGTGCGGATACCACCGCCTCGGCCGAACCGGTGTTCTAGGCGCCGCTTTCCACAAGGTTCGCAGCGGCGGCACAGCCGCCTACGGCACCTCCTCCCCCGACAGCCGGTCGAGGATCGGGCAGTCCGGCCGGGTGTCGCCCTGGCAGGCGTCCACCAGTTCCACCAGCACTTGGCGCAGCTCCTGCAGCTCGGCCAGCTTGTCGTCGATCTGGGCCACCCGGTCGAGCGCCAGGCGGCGCACATCGGCGCTGGCGCGGCCGTGGTCCTCGTAGAGCGACAGCAGCGCCCGGCACGCCTCGATGGAAAAGCCCAGCCCGCGGGCGCGGCGCAGGAAGGCCAGCTTGTGCACCTCCGTCTCGCCGTAGACGCGATAGCCGTTGGCGCCGCGGCCCGGCCGCACCAGACCGGCCTCGTCGTAGTAGCGCACGGTCTTCACCGGCAGCCCGGCGCGGGCCGCTGCATCGCCGATGGTGAGCCCGCCGCTGCTCACACCACCGCCGCTCACAGCCGCACCGCCCGCAGCCTGAGCGCGTTGCCGATCACCGAAACCGACGACAGGCTCATGGCCGCCGCAGCGATCATCGGGCTGAGCAGCAGGCCGAACACCGGGTAGAGCGCGCCGGCGGCGATCGGCACCGCGAGCACGTTGTAGAGGAAGGCCAGAAGCAGGTTCTGGCGCATGTTGCCGACGACGCCGCGGGCCAGCCGGCGGGCGCGCAGCAAGGCGGCCGGTTCGCCGGCCATCAGGGTGATGCCGGCACTTTCGATGGCCACATCCGCCCCGCTGCCCATGGCGATGCCGATATCGGCGGCGGCCAGCGCCGGGGCATCGTTGATGCCGTCGCCGGCGAAGGCGACGACGCGGCCATCGGCGCGCAGCTCCTGCACGATCTGCTGCTTGCGCTCGGGCAGCACGCCGGCTTCCACCCGGGCGATGCCGAGCTGGCGTGCCACCGCACCGGCCGAGGCCGGGTGATCGCCGGAAACCATCACCAGCTCCAGCCCGTCGGCGGCCAGCGCCGCGAGCGCTTCGGCCGCTCCCGGCTTGATGGGATCGGCCACCGCCAGGATACCGGCGGCCCGCCCGTCCACCGCCAGCAGCAGGGCGGTTTCGCCGCGGCCGCGCCGGTCCGCCAGGTCCGCTTCCGCCGCGGCCACGCCGGCAATCCCCAGCTCGGCAAACAGCCGCTCGTTGCCGAGGACGACGCGGTGGCCGTCCACCTCGCCGGAAACGCCGCGCCCGGCGGTGGCGGCAAAGCCGGCCGGTTCCGCCAACGCCAGGCCGCGCTGCCGGGCCGCGGCGACGACGGCATCGGCCACCGGGTGTTCGCTGGCCTGCTCCACGCTGGCGGCGAGGCGCAACAGGTCATCCTCCGGCAGGGTGGCATCGGGGGCCGGCACCACCGCCAGCAGGGCCGGCCGGCCTTCGGTGACGGTGCCCGTCTTGTCGATGGCCAGCGTGTCGGCGTGGGCCAGGCGCTCCAGCGCTGCGGCGGAGCGCACCAGCACGCCCGCCTGGGCACCGCGCCCGGTGCCCACCATCACCGACATCGGCGTGGCCAGCCCGAGCGCGCAGGGGCACGCGATGATCAGCACCGACACCGCGGCCACCACCGCATGGGCCAGCACCGGTTCCGGCCCCAGGGCGAGCCAGGCGGCAAAGGCGATGAGGGCGGCCGCCACCACGGCCGGCACGAACACCCCGGCCACGCGGTCGGCCAGCGTCTGCATGGGGGCCTGGGAGCGCTGGGCTTCGCTAACCAGCTTGACGATGCGGGCCAGCGTGGTGTCCCCGCCCACGCGCTCCACCTGCATGATGAAGCTGCCGGAGCGCACCAGGGTGCCGCCGGTCACGCCGTCGCCGGCTGCCTTGTCCACCGGCATGGGCTCGCCTGTCAGCATGGACTCATCGATGCTCGCCCCGCCGTCCTGCACCGTGCCGTCGAGCGGCACGGTTTCGCCCGGGCGCACGCGCACGCGGTCGCCCGCTCCGATCTGGTCGATGGGTACGTCGTGCTCGGCCCCGTCGGCGCCGATCCGCCGCGCCGTCTTCGGCGTCAGGCGCAGCAGCGCGCGCAAGGCGGCCCCGGTGCGATGGCGGGCACCGGCTTCCAGCATCTGGCCCACCAGCACGAGGGTGAGGATCACGCCCGCCGCTTCGAAATAGACACCCACCGACCCGTCCGGCCCGCGCAGGCTGTCGGGCATCAGGCCCGGCAGCACGGTGGCAACGACGCTGTAGAGCACGGCCGAGGTGACGCCGAGGCCGATCAGCGTCCACATGTTCCTGGCCCCGCGGCGGAAGGCGTCCGCCGAGCGGCGCAGGACCACGCTGGCCGGGCCGATGAGGATGGGGACGAGCAGCACCAGCTCCGCGGCGTTGAGCCACGAGCCGGGAATGCCGGCAAACAGGTCGGGCACCAGGTGGCGGCCCATGGCCAGCGCCACCAGCGGCACCAGCCAGGCCGCCGCCACCAGGCTGCGCCGCCGCATCTCCACATAGTCGGCGGACGGGCCCTCGTCGGCAGAGATCTCCTTGGGCTCCAGCGCCATGCCGCAGAGCGGGCAATCGCCGGGGCCGATCTGCTCGATCTCCGGGTGCATCGGGCAGGTGTAGACGGCATCCGCCGGGGCTTCCGCGGCAGGCTTGCGGGCGCTGCCGGAAAGCCAGCCTTCGGGATCGGCGGCGAACTTGGTGCGGCAGCCATTGCAGCAGAAGCGGTAGGTGGTGCCCGCGTGCTCGTGGCTGATGGGCGCGTCGGCAGCGACCGACATGCCGCACACGGGGTCGGTGACGGTGGCCGGATGGCCATGGCCTCCCGCCGCCGCGGCGGAACCGCCGCAGCAGGCGTGGCCGGACCCGGCAGGGTTTCTGGCGGTGTGTCCGGCGGCAGCGTGGGGTGTGTCTTCCATACACGTTAAGGTGGGGCTTCCCGTAACGGGAAGGTCAAGCCCCCTCGCAGGGGCGCCGCACCGTCAGTGTCAGGACGCGACCGTCAGTAGGCCCGCTGGCGGCGGCGGATGGCGGCCTGCAGTTCGGAGGCTTCCACGGCATCGCGCAGGGTGGTCACCCCGGCGGCGTCCAGCATGCCGAACAGGCCGATCAGCACATCGGCGGTGGCCACGGCATCGCCCAGCGCGGTGTGGCGGTCGGCCTCCTCGATGGTCACGCCAAATCGTTCCGCTAGCGAATCGAGCGTGAGCGGCTGGTCGGCGCCGAACACATGGGCGGCCAGCAGCACGGTATCGATCACCGGCTGGGCGGCCAGGGTGGC
>JAGQRL010000228.1:0-6437 GCA_020425485.1 Rhodospirillaceae bacterium | reverse complement strand
CGGCGTTGTGGGCCACCAGCACGGCCCCTTCGGCAAAGGCGGTGAAGCGCGCCAGCACCCGGCCCACCGATTCGGCGTTCACCACCATCGCGTCGGTGATGCCGTGGATGCGGGCCGATGCGGAGGGGATGTGCCGGCCGGGATTGACCAGGACGTTGAACACCTCGCCGCGCAGGCGCCGGCCGTTGACCACGCGCACCCCGGCCAGCGAGACGACCCTGTCCCCGCGCGAGGGCTCCAGGCCGGTGGTCTCGCAGTCGAACACCACATAGGACAGGTCGGCGAGCGGCCGGTCGTCGATGCGCTCGTGGGGCACCCGCGCCGTCAGGTCGAAATCGTAGAACTCCGGCCGCGCCTCCAGGTCCACCCGGGCGGTCGCAGGCGCTTCGGCCTGGGTGACGGGAACGCGCACGCGCACCGTGCCGTCGGCATCGGTGATCGGCCACAGATTGGTCTTGTGGCGGAACAGGATGTCGCGGCCGGTGATGCCGTCGATGGTGACGGTGGTGCCCAAGGGTTCGTCCAGCCAGGCGTCCAGGTCGCGCATGGTCACCGCCGTGCCGCCTTCGGGCACCAGATCGATGTGGTGGCCCAGATCGCCACCGGCGGCCGCCACCAGGCGCACGCCGCGGGGCGGATCGTGCTTGGCCAGGCGCAGCACCAGGTGATCCACCAGATCGGTCAGCGAGCCCGGATCGCAGCGGATCCAGAAGGGCGCGGCCTCCACCGTGCAGTCGGTCCCCGCTTCCTCGTGCACGCGGTCGGCGATCTGCTGCAGGAACAGCGGCGCAAACACCTCGCCCATGGGCCAGGCGCTGGCCAGCAGGTCGCTGGAGGCGCGCTCCATGCGGTCGAGGATGTCCGTCAGGTGTTGGCGCTCGTCGGCGAAGGCCTGGCGTGCGGTTTCCGAAAGCTCGGCATCGCCGGTGCCCTGGTCCTGGGCCTGCACCAGCAGCTCGCCCACCAGGAACACATTGGCGATGCGCTGGCGCATCTCCTCCGTCGCGCGGTGCAGGTGGCGGTCGCGCTGGATGCCGGCGGACAGCTCCGCGGTCACATCCTCCAGCGCGATGGCGTAGCCGATGGGCTCCTGCCCCCCTTCCGTCAGCGTCAGCGACACCCGGCCCTTGATGGTGGTCTCGCCGTCCGCCCCGGTGCCGACGAACATGGAATAGGCCCGGTTGCCAGCCAACAGCGCGCCTTCGCGGCCGAAGCGGCTGCGCACGCGGGCCAGCGCCTGGCTGATCGGCCGGCCGTCGATCAGGCTGAACAGCGAGCGGCCGAGGCCGATGTCCCCGGTGACGTGGAGGATCTCCAGCGCCTTGTGATTGTAGAGCAGGATTTCGTGGTTGAGGTTGCAGATCACCACGCCCTGGTCGAGGTCCTGCAACACCGCTTCCAGCCGGCGGGTGCGCACGGTGGCGGTGTTGGTGGCCACCGCCACGGCGTGGTCCATCTGGGCGCGGGCGGCGATCAGGGCATCGCTGGCTTCGCGCACCGCCGGGCTGAGCGGCCCCAGATAGCGGGCCACCCGGGCCGACGGCCTGCTGGGACCGCTGCCGGCGGCATGCACCACGGTCCTGAGGGCGATGGCAGCAGCATGGACGGCACGGGCGACGTGCTCGTCGAACTTCATCCACACCCAGGTGATGATGCCCACCGCCGCCAGGCCGGAGACGATGCCGAATAGGACATGTGTCGCCGCAACCGGCCGGCCCTCGGCGATGCGGATGCCGGCCAGAACCCAACTTGCCGTGTCGGCTATTATGATGACGACGGCGAGCAACGCGAAGAACAGGAAGACGCGCAGCCGCAGCGACCAGCTCTCAGGAGACCGCATCATCGCCGAGGTCTACCGCCGCCCTAGCCGGGCAGCAGTTGACTCAAGGTGGCGTCCAGATCTGCCATCAAGAACGGCTTCGACAGGTAGGCGTCGGCCCCCAAGGCGCAGTACTTCTCGACTTCCTTGGGGCGAGAGCGGGTGCCGACCATGACCACCTTGGGCGACTGGCCGTTGAAGCGGGAGCGCAGTGCCTCCAGCACTGCACAGGCTTCGCGTTCCGGTCCCTGCCCGTCGAGCAGCACAATATCGGGCGGGCCCCCATCCATGGCGGCCATGGCGGAGTCCACATCCCCGGTGGCGGTGACTCCATGACCGCGGCGCTCCAGCAACCGGGTCAAGAACGTCCGAGTGGTTGGCTCGGTTTCCACCAAGACGATAGAATGACGACTCATGGGATTCGTTTCCTCTGCGGTCGTCTTGCTGCGACCGCTTCATACTTTCGCCTCTTAGTATGTGCCGAAAACCCTCCGTTCGCTAGACTTTTTGTCGTCAAAGCTCAGCTGTTGGCGCGAACACCCCGGCATGCCGCCTGCAACAAGGGGTGGTCTGCGGGCAGATCGAACCACTCCGCACCAATGGGCCGGCCATCGTCGCCGAATTCGGGCTCGCTGCTCGGCAGGTCGGCGCGGGCGCCGCGGCCGCAATCGAAGAACTGCAGCACGTAGCGCGGATCCTGATAGCGCTGCATCAAGATCACCTCGGCGCGCACGATTTCCGGGTGGTCCGGGTCGGACTCGGGGTTGGCGAGCGCCTGGATGCGGCTGATGGGAACGGAGATCAGCGACCACGGCTTCAGCCAGCTCGTGTCGCCGAATCGGCCGGTCACCTGCACATCGGGCGGCAGCCCCGATTCCACGCTGCGGTGCCAGATGTAGTCGAGCTGGATGGTGAAGGCGAGCATGGCCGCACCGGCGGCCGCCGGCATCACCCAGCGCGGCATTCGCTTGCGGAAGACCAGGCGGTTGACGAGGAAGACCAGGCTGGCAACGCCAAGGCCGAGGGCCAGAGTGCCGACGAGGGTGAGCAGCATAGTCAGGGCCCTTTCCGGTTCTTCGGAAACCCGTTCCGTTGGTAGTTCGGCGCAGCGATCGCCCGGCCTGGCGAACGCCGGGCGTGGCGTGCCGCTCCACGCTCCTCGGCATCTGCGCCCGCCCCTCCGGCACCGCCGCCCGCCACCGCTCCGCTCCGGAGCGATGGCCCGCCGGGACCCTAGCTCACCACCGCGGCGCGGGCTTCCAGGGCCGACTGGAAGGTCTTGATCACGCCGAACGCATCCTTCAGGTGGTTGCGCTCCAGCGCCGAGAGCGACGAAGGCGCCAGGAAGTTCGTGGGCTTTTCGCCGTTGCGGATCTGCTCGGCCTGGTGCTCCAGGCGGATGCGGGCGATCAGGTCGTACACCGCGATCAGGTCGTCGGCCCCCGATTCGCTGAGGCTGCCGGCGGCCTTGGCGGCTGCCAGCCGGTCCAGCGTGTTGACCTCCTCAAGCCCGGCATCGAGCGTATACACCCGCGCCAGATCGACGATCGGCACCAGGCCGTTCAGCTTCAGGTCCAGCGTGTTCTTGTGCTCGCCGGAACGGATCAGCGTGAAGCCGCGGAACAGGCTGAGCGGCGGCCCGTGCTTCAGGCTGTTGGCCACCATATGGGCGCGGAAGATGCTGTTCTTCGATGCCCGGTCCAGGGTTTCGCGTTTGATGCCGTCGAACAGCGACACGGTGCCGACGATGGGCCGGAGATCGAACATCACCGAGGCCAGCATCTGCGCCATCGGGTCCGGCTTGTCGATCCACTTGCGGAAGTAGCGCCGCCAGACGGACACCGGCTGGCGCCAGCGCGGGTTGGTGGCCATCATGTCGCCTGGGCAATACACGTAGCCGCTGGCGTTGAGGCCATCGGACACGCGGCGGGCGAGCGCCTCGAAATAGGCGCCGTGGGTGGCCTCGTTGTAGGCGTCGTCGAGGATCAGCACGTTGTCCTGGTCGGACACGCCGGTCTGCTCCTGGCGGCCCTGCGACCCGCAGGCGAGCCACAGATAGGGGATCGGCGGCGGCCCCAGGTCCTGCTCGGCCAGGGCCGTCAGGCGGCGGGTCACCGCATCGGTGACGCTGGTGATCAGCAGGCCCAGCGGCTGGGGTTCCAGCCCGCTCATGACGAGCTGGGCCAGCACCTTGGGCATGCGCGCCACCACCTTGGCCAGCCCTGCGGCGTCCGCCTGGCGGCCGATCTCGGTGATGGTGCCGGCGATCGACAGGGTTTCCCGGCGCACCAGATTGGTGCGGGTGACGATGCCCACCACCTTGTCGTTCTCGATGATCGGCATGTGGCCGATCTTTTCCTCGCTCATGCGCAGCGCGGCATCGAGCAGACTGGCATCCGGCCCCATACTCAGGGGATCGCGGGTCATCACCATGTGCACCGGCGTGTCGACCGACAGCTCTTCGGCCAGCACCCGCGCAGTCAGGTCGCCGGTGGTCAGCATGCCGAGCAGCCGGTCGTCGGTGTCCGCCACCAGGACCGACGAGATCCAGTGCTCGCGCATGGTGCGGGCGGCATCCGCCACCGTGGCATCGGGCGGCACGGCCACCACGCCCTTGGTCATCACATCGCGGATCCGCGTCGACAGCAGGGCCGCCGACGGATCGATGCTCGGCGTCGCCGCGCGCTGCTGGGAAACCCGCGAGCGGTCGAAGAACGCATCGAAATTGGGGTAGTTGGCGAGCAGTTCCTCGAACCGGTCGCGGGGGATGCGCACCACATCCACGGTTTCGCGCACCACCGCATCGTCGACCGCCAAGCCGTCGCGCATCAGGCCGCGCGCGCCGATGGTGTCGCCGGTGGCGTAGCGGAACACCACCTCGCCGGTTTCGGCGATCAGGTCGACCAGGCCGCTGCCCAGCACGCACAGATCGGCAATCGCCACGTCGCGGGCGTAGAGCAGTGCCCCCGCCTCCACCCGTTCCACCGTGCAGACCTCGCGCAGCCGCTGCACTTCGGCAAGCGGCAGGCCGTCATAGGGGGCGTGTTGGACGAAAAAACTCTCAAGGTCGATCATGCGGGTCCCTGGGGTTGGGGCCTGGCGGCTGCCTTTGGGGGGAGCCACCGCGTCCGTCTCACCGGCCGGCCGGGCTCCCCGGCGGCGGTTGCTGCAAGCGGGCCCCGAAGGGGGCCCGGCACAGGTTATGCCACGATCCTTGCGATCGACGGCGGGCAAATTGGCGTCGCAAGGGGGCGTGGCGGACATGCAAACGCCGCCGCGGGGTTCGCGGCGGCGCTGCATTCGGTTCCGGCGGGAGGCGCGGCGGTCACCGCCCCTCCCGGCCGGGGATTACGCACTCAGTGGTCGACGGCGCCACCCGCACCGCGCGGGATGCGGACGCTTTCGACCAGGTCCTGGATTTCCTGCGGCGGGGCAGCCGTTGCCCGGCACACCAGGATGGCGACGAGGAAGTTGATGCCCGCACCAACCGCGCCGAAGGACAGCGGGTTGATTTCGAACAGCCAGTTCGCCGCGGTGTCTTCGGCAAAGGCGGTGCTCGGGATGAACAGCCAGCCCTTGAACCAGGAGATGTAGACGATGGTGGAGCCGATGCCGGCGATCATGCCCCAGATCGCCCCGGTGTTGTTCATGCGCTTGGAGAAGATCCCCATCATCAACGCCGGGAAGATCGACGACGCTGCCAGACCGAAGGCCAGGGCCACGGTTTGCGCGGCGAAGCCGGGCGGGTTGAGGCCCAGATAGGCGGCCAGGCAGACGGCACCCGCCATGGCGATACGCGCTGCGATCAGCTCGCCGGCTTCCGACAGGTCCGGCTTCAGCCAGCCCTTCAGCAGGTCGTGGCTGATGGCACCGGCGATGGCCAGGAGCAGGCCGGCCGCCGTGGACAACGCGGCGGCGAGACCGCCGGCCGCCACCAGGGCGATCACCCAACCGGGCAGTGCCGCGATTTCCGGATTGGCGAGCACCAGGATGTCGCGGTTCACGGTCAGCTCGTTGCCGGTCCAACCGTAGGATTCCGCGGTCGCCTGGAAGTCCGGATTGGCGTCGTTGTAGTACTGGATGCGGCCATCACCGTTGCGGTCTTCGAACGACAGCAGGCCGGTCACTTCCCAGTTGCGCATCCAGTCCGGCCGGTCGTCGTAGGCGATGTTGCCTTCCGGCGAGCCGATTTCACCGACCTGGATGGTGTCGATCAGGTTCAGGCGGGCCATCGCACCCACCGCCGGGGCGGTCAGGTACAAGAGCGCGATGAACACCAGCGCCCAACCGGCCGACCAGCGGGCGTCCGCCACCCGCGGCACCGTGAAGAACCGGATGATGACGTGGGGCAGACCGGCGGTGCCAACCATCAGCGACAGGGTGAACAGCACCATGTTGAGGGTGTTGGCGTAGTGGCCGGTGTAGTCCCGGAAGCCGAGGTCGTTGATCACCTGGTCCAGACGCAGCAGCAGCGGTTCGCCCGACGCCGTATGCTCGGAGAACAGGCCCAGCGGCGGGATCGGGTTGCCGGTCAGCGACAGCGAGATGAAGACGGCGGGGATCGTGTACGCGGTGATCAGCACGACGTACTGCGCCACCTGGGTGTACGTGATGCCCT
>JAGQRL010000227.1 GCA_020425485.1 Rhodospirillaceae bacterium | reverse complement strand
GGCCGCCGGCGCCCGAGGCGCGGAACACATCGACGCGCAGATCCTTGTCGTCGATCTGCACATCCACCTCTTCGGCTTCCGGCAGCACCGCCACGGTGGCCGCCGAGGTGTGGATGCGGCCCTGGGCTTCGGTTTCCGGCACCCGCTGCACGCGGTGGACGCCGCTTTCGAACTTCAGCCGCTCGAACACGTTGCGGCCGGACACCTCCGCCGTGGCTTCGCGGATGCCGCCGATGCCGGTTTCGCTGGCGCCCAAAAGCTCGAAGCGCCAGCCGCGCAGGCCCGCATATTTCTGATACATGGCCAGCAGGTCGGCGGCGAACAGGGCCGCTTCCTCGCCGCCAGTGCCGGCGCGGACTTCCAGGATGGCGTTGCGCGCATCGGCCTCGTCGCGCGGCAGCAGCAGAACCTGCACCTCGTGCTCGCAGGCCTCCAGGCGCTGACCGAGTTCGTGGATTTCCTCGTGCGCCAGGGTGCGCATTTCCGGGTCGCCGTCGGCGTCCTCGGCCAGGGCCTCAAGATCGGCGACCTCGCGGCGCAGGCTCTCCACCTCCGCCAGCTTGACGGCCACCGGCTCCAGCTCGGCATATTCCTTGGACAGCGCGGCCATCCGCTCGGGCTCCAGGGTTCCCGAGGCCAGGGTGTCGCGCAGTTCGGCATGCCGGCGCAGCACGCGGTGAAAGCTGTCTTCGAGGCTCACGTCGATCCACGACCATTTGAGGGGGCCATCGGGGCCCGATTGGTCCGCACGCGCGGATCCGCCGCTGTCACAGCGCACCGGTGAAAACGGTTCCAGGTGCGCCGACGCTGCTTGCATGTAGCATCGCTGCGCCGGAACGCAAGGTTTCCGCGGCGTTTGGATCGGTCGGAGCGGCCTTGCGCCGCCCACAAGCCGACCCTTTGGCCGGCGGTCAGGCCGCCAGCGCGTCCACCAGGCGGGGCAGGCTGAGGTCCAGCCGGTGGTCGATGCCGCCATGGCTGCCTTCGAACTCCTCGAAGGTGTGGGTGATGCCGGCCCCCTTGAGCAGCCGGTGCAGCCGCCGTGCGCCGAACAGCAGATTGTATTCGTCGTCGCGGCCGCAATCGATCCACAGGGCCTTCAGCGAGGCCAGGGCGTCGAGCCGCTGCGGCGCCATTTCCAGCGGGTCCCACGCCCGCCAGTTGGCCCAGCGCACTTCGTCGAGCACACAGGTTTGCAGGTCCACCGGCAGGCGGACGCCGAAGGGCGCGGCGGGATCGGGGTCGTAGCTCACCGCCATGCCCAGCACCATCAGCACGCCGACATCGTTGCGCCGTGGCCGGGCCGCCGCCTCGAAGGCCGCCATGAACGAGGCGACGGAGAAGTCGTGCTTGGCCAGTGCCCGCAGCGTCGCCGGCATTTCCGGCAGATAGCAGTGCTCGAAGCCCATATCGCCGGCGTGGCAGGCGGCGGCCGCCCACACCTCCGGCCGGCGCATGGCGTTCACCAGCGCCCCGTAACCGCCGGACGATTTGCCGAACAGGCCGCGCCGCCCCGGCCCGCCGCAGCCCGCGGCGGCTTCCACCGCCGGCAGGATTTCCGTCGCCAGTGCCGTCTCCCACAGGCCCATCACCGCGCTGTCGATATACTGGTTGCCGCCGAGCCGGGTGAAGGCATCCGGGCAGGCCACCACGCAGGGCCTGAGCGTGCCTTCGGCGATCAGCCGGTCGAGGCGTTCCGGCAGGTTTTCCTCAAAGCTGCGCCAGGAGGTGGCGGCCAGCCCGCTGGAGGTGTACGCGGCCAGATGCACCAGCAGCGGCAGGCCGGCACCGCTGTGGCCCGCCGGCACGTACACGTCGACCGCGCGCCGCCAGGGATCGTCCAGCGGATTGCCGCGGAGCGACGGGCAGTCGACGGTGAGCCGCTCGACGCGGCCGCGGGGAAGCGTGTGGTCTGGGCGCATGGCGGCTCCTGGACCGTTCTGGGTGTGGGCTGCAACCGACGTCGCAGTGGGAGGGGACACTCGGGGCGGATGCCCCCATCGCAGCGGGCCGGACGGCCGCCGTCAACCGGGTTTGCGGGCCTCCCGGCTGCGTTCGATGGCGATGCCGACGCCGGCGGCCTCGGCGATGATCTCCGGCTTGGCGATGCGCACGCGCACCCACTCCACCCGCCGGTCGGCCAGCACGGCATCCGCCACGCGTTCCGCCAGGGTTTCCACAAGCTCGATATGGCCCGCCGCACAGATCGCCTTCACTGCGGCCACCACATCGGCATAGGACACCGTGTCGGCGATGTTTTCGCTGGTGAGCGGCGGGGTGACGGCCGCCACCAAATCGATGTCGAAGCGCACCGGCTGGGGGGCCAGGCGCTCTGCCGGCAGGATGCCGATGGACACCGGCAGCACCAGCCCGTCGACAAACACATGGAGCTGGTCGGCCCGCAGGCCGGGGATCGCCGCAC
This sequence comes from Rhodospirillaceae bacterium, assembly GCA_020425485.1. Taxonomy (GTDB): domain Bacteria; phylum Pseudomonadota; class Alphaproteobacteria; order DSM-16000; family Inquilinaceae; genus JACKIH01. Next base: position 3,135 of record JAGQRL010000227.1, on the reverse strand, counting down.
TGGCCATGGCTATTCCAGCGTGCTGCCCATGGAGTCCGGCCCCTCGGCGTCGCGGTAGGCCATCAAATGGCCGCCGCCGTTCACCGCCAGCATCTGGCCGGTCACCGTGGGGGCGGCGAGGAAGTAGCGCACCGCCTGCAACAGGTCTTCCGGCGTCGGGCCGATCTTCAAGGGCGTGCGCACGTGTTCGGCCTCGAACTCCGCTTGTGTCTGGCCGCCGCTGGGCAGGGTGAGGCCGGGGCCGATGCCGTTCACGCGCACCCGCGGGCGCAGCGCCATGGCGAGCATGCGCGTGGCTTCCCACAGCGCCAGCTTGCTGACGGTGTAGCTGAAATAGCCGGGGGTCGGCCGCAGCACTTGGTGGTCGAGCATGTTGACGATGGCGGCCCGCCCACCTTCCGGCACCTGGGCGTAGAAGGCCTGGGAGAGGAACACCGGGGCCGCCAGGTTGATGTCCATATGGAAGGCCCAGGTCTGCCGCGTCATGCTGCCGGCGGTATCGCGCTCGAACACCGAGGCGTTGTTGACGAGCGCCGTCAGCGGCCCCAGGGCGGCATTGGCCTGGGGAATGATGGTGGCCACGGCGTCCGGGTCGCCCAGGTCGCCGCCGATGGTGGCCGCCCGCCGGCCCTTGGCACGGATCAGCTCGGCCACCTCCTCGGCCGGGCCGGCGGAGCTGTTGTAGTGCACCGCCACGTCCCAGCCGTCGTCGGCGAGGCCGAGGGCAAAGGTGCGGCCCACCCGCTTGCCGCCGCCGGTCACCAGCACGGTGCCGGGGCTTGAACCCGCTGTGGCCACGGTCAGTCTCCTCCCAGGGGCGATGCGGCCGCTGCCGCCGCCAGATCCGCCAGTGCCGCCGGCACCCAGGCCGCCCGGCCGTTTTCGGTGAGCGCCAGGAAGCCGTCCAGGCTGTCCACCCGTCCGTCCCGGTGCCACACGGCGAACAGCCGGTTGAGCGCCCGGTTGGCGGAGAATTCGTCGATCGCCGCGGCGCGGACCGCTGGCGTGAGGTTGAGCGCGCCGCTGTCCAGCAACCCCAGGATGGCGGCATAGCCGGTTTCGGCGACGGCGGCGGTGTCGGCCGACTGGGTGATGGAGCCGGTCGTCTTGATGTAGCGGTAGAGCGGCCGCGGGCTCGCCATGTAGCGCTGCGCCCGGCAGCCCAGCTCCAGGTTGAACAGCACGTCGGCGGCAAAGGGCACGGCCGTCCAGCCCGTGCCGGCCAACTCGCGGCGGAACACCGGGAAGAAGGGCACGCGGGGGCCGAGCACGCGCGCCGGCGTCATCTCGAAGGGCGGGCCGGCGGGATCGATCTCCGGGAACGGCGTGCGCACCGGCCGCTCGGTTTCGTCCAGCACCTGGGTGGCATCGGTTGCCGCCCCATGGGCCAGCGCCAGGGGCGCCAGCACCGCCAGGCGTTCCGGCGCGAAGGCGTCGTCGGCATCCAGGTTGGCGATCAGCGTTCCCGCCGCCACGGCCACCGCAGCGTTGCGCGCCGGGCCTTCGCCGGTGGCGATCCCGCCGGTCATCACCTGGCGCAGCCGTTGATCGCGCAGGCCCGCTGCGGCCAGCACGGCCAGATAGTCCACCCCGTCGTCGGACGCGATCACCACTTCCAGCTCGGCCAGGCTCTGGCCCAGCACGCTGGCCACCGCCCGCGCGATGGTGGCTTCCGCCCGGTAGGCCGGCACGATCACGGAAACCAGCACCATCGCCGCCTCACCCGCCATAGGTGACCGACAGGTTGAACAGGGCGGCCACCGCCTCGAAATTGCCGATCCCCATCAGGTTGAGCAGCGGCACCGGCTGGGCCGGCGCCAGGGTGATGGTGAGCGGGGCCGGCGCCTGATAGTCCGCCAGCAGGGCAGAGAGGGCGGCAAAGGCGGCCGAGCCGTAGGGCGCCGCGGTGCCGGGCGGCACCAGCACGGCTTGCAGCCCCTGGGTGACGGCGGCCACCTGCTGATCCACCGTGCGCCCGTCCGCGGCCGCCGAGGCGGCCAGTTGGCGGGCCAGCATGCCGTCATCGGTGAAGACGATGCTCGCCTCGTCCACCTGGGCGCCGAGAAAGGCCATGGGCTGGGCGAACAGCGGGTCTTCCGGCAGGCTCATCAGGCGGCCGCGCAGCTCGATGATGCCGGCGCCGGGGGCGGTGATGCGCAGGGGGTCGAGGATGGTCAGCGGCCCGGTGCGCCGGTAGTCCAGCCGCACATCCAGGCTTTCGGAATCGAAGCCGATCAGCGCCAGCGGGTTGCCGCCGGGCTGCAGCGGGCCGGCGGCCGGCGCCAGCCCCACCAGATCGACCGACAGGAAGGCCGGCGGCCGGCCGGCATCCCAGGCTTCGAAATCGAGGCTGTGGAACAGCACGCGCTCCACCGTTACCGGCGGTGCGCCGGGCTGCGGCGCGAAGGCCACGCTTTCCAGCAGCACGCCGTCGTCGCCCAGGGCGGCGATGGTCTGGTAGGTGAGGATCTGGTTGCCGCCGTGGGTGGCCAGGATCTCCTCGAACCGCTCGACGGTATCGGTCTGCGCCGCCGCCGGTACCGTGCCGAGGCAGAGGGCCGCGAGCAGCAGGGCGAGGCGCCGTGCCAAGGCCGCCGCCACCGCTCAGCCGGCCTTGGCGGCGTCCAGCACCGCCTTCACATGGCCGGTCACCTTCACCTTGCGCCAGATCTTGGCCAGCATGCCGTCCTCGCCGATCAGGAAGGTGGAGCGGTCGATGCCCATATAGGTGCGGCCGTACATGGATTTCTCCACCCAGCTTCCATAGGCCTCCACCACGCTGCCCGCCTCGTCGGACGCCAGCGTGACCTGCAGGCCGTATTTGTCGCGGAACTTCTCCAGCTTGGCGACCGGGTCCTTGGACACGCCGATCACGATCGCGTTGGCCTCGGCAAAGCCGTCGGCCGCTTCGGTGAAGCCCACGGCTTCCTTGGTGCAGCCCGAGGTGTCGGCCTTGGGATAGAAGTACAGCACCACCTTGCGGCCCTTCAGCTCAGCCAGGCTGACGCTGCCGCCGCCGGCGGTGGGCAGGGTGAAATCGGGGGCGGGCTGGTCGGGTTCGACGGACATGGGCGACGGCTCCTGAAGCACGAGGGGCTCGCTAGGGCATTTTCTGTTCGTTCTGCACCAGCCCGC
>JAGQRL010000015.1 GCA_020425485.1 Rhodospirillaceae bacterium | reverse complement strand
TGCCCATGCCCGCGGCGAACAGCATGGCGAACCACGAGACCGTGGAGAACTCGGGCTTGGCGTCCTGGCCGCCGATGCGAATCTTGCCCAGCGGCAGCAAAATCAGCACAAGGCAGAAGATCACGAAGATATTGCCCGCCCCGAGAAACAGCCAATCGAAGTTACTGATCGACCAGCCCCGCGCACTCTGGAACACAGACTGCGCCCAATCCGGCACAAGCAGTGTTCCCACCACGAATATCAGCACCAACGCAGCAGAGATCAGGAAAACGGGATTATGAACGTCCATCCCGAATTTCTGAATATTATCCTGCCCGATTTCGTACTCGGTTTCATATAAGTCTTCCGAAGCCATGAGCCCTCACCTGTTGTTTGGGTTTTCAGGCCGGTATCGCACCGCAACCAGCGACACAGCGCAGCGCAGTAGCCGGGTGACTTTGCCCCCAACGACCAACCGGACTTTCAAGCCTAGCGATCTTTCGCTTCGGTGCTGACCCTCCTGCGCCCTCAGGCGTCGGAAACGAAACAAAGCTGTCGTCAAACGGCCTTCTCAGTTTGGAGATTTCGCCGCCCGGCCTCCGGCGGTGCCGCGGCGCGCCTGCCGAGTCGGGAAATGGCGGGCCTGCCGCCTCGCGGTGGCGTCGAGGCCGCGGGTGGCGCGCCGGGCATCCGGCCGTTTGGCACAACCATTCCGACAGATCGGCCCAATATTAACATTATTGCGGTGCACACCTGGAACAGAGGAGGGCGCGCTGCCGCCCAGGATCGGTACGTGGCACGGAGGAAGGCGGCGCGCGCAGGCGGGCGGCCCGATCGGCCCTACCGGCCGATCGAGCTGCCGGAAATTTACCAAAGTCCCGATCGGCCGGCCTTGGCCAGGGCAACGGCGCGATCTTCAGGAGGAGGAGCAGGTCATGTCGGTGGATCCGGCACTCGTGGCAATGATCCAGAAGCAGGCGTTCCGCGGCTACGCCATGGGCGACGCCCACGACTACAGCTTCGGCAGCGTAACCCCCGCCAACGCGGTCACCGGATCGCTGCTCGGCACCGCCGTCAATGTGGCGCCCAACTCGGTGGCCGGCGGCTACTGGCTGGGCACGGCGATGACCCAGGTCTACGCCAACCCGGCCACCCACGCGACGGCGGCGCATGGCCGGGTGTTCACCGTCGCCATCGGGCCGCAGGGCCAGTTCGCCGCCGGCATGGGGGCGGCCATCGGCTTCGGCGTCTACTTCTCCAACCTGCCGGAGATCGGCATCTACGGCAGCACCGCTTCGGTCGGCGGGCTGGCGCTGGGGGTGGCCGGCACCATCACGCTTTCCATCGTCTTCGGCGGCCCCTCCGTGCTCGGCGGCATGTGCTACGCCCTCGCCATCAACGCATCGGTGGCGCCCTTCACCGGGGGCATCGCCGCCCTGTTCAACAACAGCGGCCAGTTGATCGGTTTCACCGGAGAGGTCGGCATCGCCTACGGGCCGCTGCCGGTGGAAATCACCGCCCAGGTGTCCAACACCAGCATTGCCCCGATCTGGTCGCCCGCCACACCGTAGGCGCCATCAGCCATCGCCGCTTCGGGCTGGACGCCGCAACCTGCGGCAGATAAAGCAACCCCATGGGACGCCTGCGCAGACAAGCCATCATCCTGCGTGACCTGGCCCTGCTGGGCTTTGCCGCGCAGGTGCTGGTGCTGATCCTGCACGGATTGCCGCTGGGCGGCACCGGGCAGGTGCTGATCTGCACCTCCCAGGGCCTGGCGGTGGCCGAACGCGGCGATGGCGCGCCCCTGCCGCCGCCCGAAGAACGGCTGGACTGCCTGGCCAGTTCGCTCGGCATGTTCGCCCTCGGCGTGGCCGGCATCGTTCTGGCTACCTTGCCGATGCCGCTGCGCATCGGCCCCTGCCCGCCGATCCCCGCCGGCACGCGCCCGCGCTGGTCGATGGGCCAGGCCGCCTACCACCGGCGCGGACCGCCCGGTCTCCCCTGAACGCACTCCAGGACACCATTCAGCGCCCTGCGGCGTTGATGCCTTGTGCTTGAGCGGCACCGCCAACGGTGCTCGCCCCGACGGCATTGCCGTGGGGCCCAATCGGGAGACCGACCGATGACCAAGAAAACCCTAGCCTTGGCCTGCCTGCTGGCGGGCCTGGCGACCGGGCCGACGCTGGCCCATGAGTTCCACGTCGAAGGCCTGACCATCGACCACCCGTTCGCCCGCGAGAACCCGCGCGTCGGCGGTGCCGGCGGCGCCTTCATGACCATCACCAATGCCGGCGATAGCGACGACATCCTGGTGGGGGCCAGCTCGCCCGTGTCCGACGATGTGGAGCTGCACACCCACATCATGGAGGACGGGGTGATGCGCATGCGCGAGGTGGAGGGCGGCATTCCGGTGCCGGCCGGCACCGTCGTCGGCCTGCAGCCGGGCGGCTACCACGTGATGCTGATGGAGATCAACGAACCCCTGGTGGAGGGCGACGAGTTCCCCCTCACCCTGATCTTCGAGCATGCCGGGTCCGTCGACGTGATGGTCTCGGTGGAGGACATCTCCGCCGGTGTCCACGGCAACATGGAGCACATGGGCGAAATGGACGACGCCGATGACATGGACGACATGGACCATGCCGAGCACATGGAAGACATGGCCGGCGACGACATGTCGGGCGATGACATGTCGGGCGACGACATGGATGCCGAACACATGCACGGCCACACCACCGAGTGATCGGCGGCGCCGCTTAAGCACTCTGAAGTCAAAGAGGTTACAATGACCGTTCGTATCCGGCGGGCGCTGCTGCCCGTCGTCCTCATCCTCGTTGCCGTTGCCGCGGCTCCCTTCCAGGCCACTGCCCAGGACCCCGCGGCCCCGGACCGGCTCACCGGCCTGTTCATCAACCTGACCACCGACGACACCTGGCCGGCCGGCATGGCCATCTCGTTTGCCCATCGCCGGGCGCTGGCCAATGGCATCGAGCCGGTGGTGATCTGGCTGAATTCCCGCGGCGTCTACCTGGCACAGGCCGACCGCCAGGGCGACGTGCCGACCGAACTGCACGGCCAGGGCCGCTCCATCCAGGAGATGCTGGCCGACTTCATCGCCGACGGCGGCATCGTGATTGCCTGCCCCACCTGTTCCGCCGCGGCAGGCCTGTCGGCGGAGGACTACATCCCCGGTGTCCAGATGGGCAGTTGGGACACCATGCAGACCTACCTGTTCGATCCGTCCATTCGGACGCTCACCTGGTAGAACCCTGCGCGTGACCGCTCGGGCCGGCCTGCTGCACCCCTGCCGTGGGCCGGCCCCCGTAAACTCCGCGTGATGCCCGCCGCCGGTCGGTTGATCGGCGGCGGTGCCGCGCTAACCTCCTGTGCAATCTACATTTTCACACAGGAGCTTGTGTAATGTCCGGCCCCGTTCCCCTGATGCCGCGCCAGCCGGTTCCCGCCCTCAGCGTCGACACGCTCGATGGCACCACCTGGACCCTGGCGGACCAGACGCCCGGCAACTTCACCATGGTGGTGTTCTACCGCGGCCTGCACTGCCCGATCTGCGGCAAGTACCTGGCCGACCTGGACAAGAAGCTGGATGCCTTTGCCGAACGCGGCGTCGAGGTGATCGCGATTTCCAGCGACACGGTGGAGCGTGCGGCCGAAGCCAGGGACCTGTGGAAGATCGAGCGGCTGACCATGGGCTACGGGCTGGACCTGGACACCGCGCGGGCCTGGGGCCTCTACATCTCTTCCAGCCGCGGCAAGAGCTCCACCGGGCATGTGGAACCCAAGGTCTTCTCCGAACCCGGCATGTTCCTGGTGCGCCCGGACGGCACGCTCTATTTCGGCTCGGTGCAGACGATGCCGTTCGCCCGGCCCAACTTCGCCGAGGTACTGGGCGCGCTCGATTTCGTGATCAAGGTCGACTATCCGGCGCGCGGCGAGGTGGTGGACCACAAGGCGGCTTGACGGGCCGCCGACACGGCAGGTTGAGGGATCAGGCGGCGGCTGCCGCCGTTCCAGCCGGTTCCAGCCCGCTCCCCCGCCCGGCCGCCCAATATCTTACAATGGCTTGGGTGGCCGGGTGGGGG